>CANHOE010000148.1 GCA_947462175.1 Burkholderiales bacterium
TCCCTTGGGTGCGGCCGAATCCATCGGCGCGGCGCAAAGTGCGATGCCCACCGGCCCAGTGACCCATGGCAAGGCCTGGATCGAGATGCTCCACCGCTACCTGGCCACCGGGGTCGGCGCGCTGATCACCGTGCTCGCGGTCACCGCATGGTTGGAGGCGCGCCAGCGTCGCACCGAGGTGGCCAGGTCGGTGTCCCCCTGGTGGCCGACAGTGACTTGGCTCTGGGTTTGCGCGCAAGGCGCATTCGGGGCGTTGACGGTGACGATGAAGCTGTACCCCGCCATCGTGACCTTGCACCTGCTCGGCGGCTTGGGCCTGCTCGCGCTGCTGGCGATCCAGAGCCAGTTACCGGTGCCGCAGAAGCTGAGTCTGTCACCCGCCCTGCGCCGCGGTGTGATGGCTGTGACGCTGTTGACCATCGCGCAGATTGCCTTGGGGGGATGGGTCAGCACCAATTACGCCGTTCTCGCCTGCACCGAGTTTCCGACCTGCCAGGGCAGCTGGTGGCCTGACATGGACTTTGATCATGGCTTCACCGTCTTGCGCGAGCTCGGTGCAGGCAAGGATGGCGGCTACCTGCCGTTCGCCGCGCTGACGGCGATCCACATGGTTCATCGGCTGGGTGCTGCGGTGCTGCTCGTGGCCATCGGTGCGCTGGTCTGGCGAATGCTGGCAACACGCGACGTTGCCGTGCGCACCTGGGCGATGGCACTCGCCGGTGTCATGGCGTGGCAAGTGGCCAGCGGCCTCAGCAATGTGCTGCTCGACTGGCCGCTGTTGGCCGCTGTGGCGCACACCGGCGGCGCGGCGGTGTTGTTGGTGTTGCTGGCGATGCTGCTGACCCGCGCGAGGCCTGAGCGCGCCGCTGTCCACAATGCAGTGTCGTCGAGACACAGCGGTGTCCGCGCGGCTTCGTAGAATCACAAATTGCCTTGAACATGTCCGAAACCCTCACCACCCCACTGCCGATCGTCCGACGCCCCTCCCGCGTCAGGCAGTTCTACACGTTGACCAAGCCGCGTGTGGTGCAGCTGATCGTGTTCTGTGCGGTGATTGGCATGCTCCTGGCCGTGCCCGGTGTGCCCGACATGAAGGTCGCGCTGGCCGCCACCGCTGGCATCTGGCTGGTCGCCGGTGCTGCCGCGGCGTTCAACTGCATCGTCGAGCAGCACATCGATGCGAAGATGGCGCGCACCTCCTGGCGCCCCACTGCCAAGGGCGACCTCACCAATGCACAGACGCTGACCTTCTCCGCCGTGCTGTGCGGACTCGGCAGTGCCATGTTGTACTACTGGGTTAACCCACTGACGATGTGGCTGACCTTCGGCACCTTCGTGGGTTACGCAGTGATCTACACGGTGCTGCTGAAGCCGGCGACACCGCAGAACATCGTGATCGGCGGCGCCTCCGGTGCGATGCCGCCGGTTCTCGGCTGGGCGGCGATCCGTGGCGAAGTCGGTCCCGAAGCGCTGATCCTGTGCCTGATCATCTTTCTGTGGACGCCTCCGCATTTCTGGGCGCTGGCGCTGTACCGCGCCGAGGATTACCGCAAAGCCGGGCTGCCGATGCTCCCTGTCACCCACGGCGCCGCCTTCACCCAATTGCACGTCTTCCTTTACACGCTGGTGTTGTTTGCAGCGACCTTGCTGCCTTTCATCGCGGGCATGAGCGGCGTCATCTATCTGGTGTGTGCCTTCGCACTGGGCGCCGTCTTCATTGGCTACGCCTGGAAGCTGTGGCGCAACTATTCCGACGCACTGGCGCGCAAGACCTTCAAGTTCTCGATCTGGCACCTGATGCTGTTGTTCGCAGCGCTGCTCATCGACCACTATCTGAGTCCGCTTTTGTGAGACCACTCCCGCAGGGCGATCCTTCGGATTCGTTCCGTCGAAGCTTTCTGAAGTTGGGCGGGTTCGCACTGGCAGGCTCAATGATGTCGCTCGCAGGTTGCGACGCGCCGTCTTCGAGCGGTGGTGCGACCACCTCGTTCAAAGGCATCGACATCACTGGTGCCGAATATGCCCGCACCTTGTCGCTGACCGATCAGAACGGCCAGTTGCGTACGCTGGCCGATTTCAAGGGCAAGGTCACCGTCGTTTTCTTTGGGTTCACCCAGTGCCCTGACGTTTGCCCCACCACCATGGCCGAACTGGCGCAGGTCAAGGCCTCGCTGGGCAAGGACGGTGATCGGGTGCAAGGCGTTTTTATCACCGTGGATCCCGAGCGTGATACCGCTGCGGTGCTCAAGAGCTACATGGGCGGATTCGACCCGAACTTTGTGGCGCTGCGCGGCAGTCCTGATGAAATCGCTGCCACGGCCAAGGAATTCAAGGTCTTCTACGCCAAGGTGCCGGGCAAGACTGAAGGCAGCTACAGCATCGACCACACGGCAGGCTCTTATGTGTTCGATGCGCAAGGCAAGGTGCGCCTGTTCATTCGCTACGGTGGCGGCGCGGAGGCCTTGTCGGCCGATCTGAAAACGCTGCTGGCAGCCGGCTGACAGAGCCCAGATGAGAAACGGCCCCGGGAGGGGCCGTTTTCATTCAAGCAGAAACCGCGCTCAGTGCGCTGCGCCCAGCGCCTTGCGCATCTTCTTCATCGCCGCGACCTCGATCTGGCGGATGCGTTCTGCGCTGACGCCGTACTCGTCGGCCAGATCGTGCAATGTCATGCCGCCGGAGTTGTCGTCGTTGACCTTCAACCAGCGCTCCTCGACGATGCGGCGGCTGCGCGCGTCCAGGGTATCCAGCGCAAGCGAGATGCCATCGCTGGAAAGCCAGTCACGGCGCTGCGCTTCCAGCACATGACTGGGCTCCTGGGTGTCGTCGGCCAGGTAGGCGATCGGGGCATAGCTTTCCTCGCCGTCGTCGGTCAGCGGCTCCAGTGGCACGTCGCCTCCGGAGAGTCGAGTTTCCATCTCGAGCACGTCTTCGCGCTTGACGTTCAAGGTGCGCGCCATCGTGTCGACCTCGCCTTGCGTCAGGGTGCTGCGATGGGTTTCACCTTCGACGGCATCTTCCTTCAAGCTCTGCTTCATCGAACGCAGGTTGAAGAAAAGCTTGCGCTGTGCTTTGGTGGTCGCCACCTTGACCATGCGCCAGTTCTTCAGGATGTACTCATGGATCTCGGCCTTGATCCAGTGCATCGCGTAACTAACGAGGCGAACGCCTTGGTCGGGATCGAAGCGCTTGACGGCCTTCATCAGGCCCACGTTGCCTTCCTGGATCAGGTCGCCGTGAGGCAGGCCATAACCCATGTACTGGCGGGCGATCGACACCACCAGGCGCATGTGCGACAGCACCAACTGGCCAGCGGCTTGCAGATCGCCCTGGTCGCGCAACTTGCGCGCCAGGGACTGCTCTTCTTCAAGGCTGAGCATCGGCACGCGGTTGGCTGCGGCAATGTAGGCGTCCAGACTGCCGAGCGACGGAATCATCGCCCAAGGGTCGCGCAGAGCCAGCGCCGAAACAGAGGAATGTGATGTGTTCATACTACTCATGGACCACCTCGACTCAGGGTTGGTTCCGAGATATTAGCACTCCTGAGGGCCGAGTGCTAAGAGCGATTGGAGGATGCCAGATCGTCAAATCGGGTGTCCATCACGTTGAGCAGCTCGTCGAGGGCTTCCAGCAGTTCGACGACGTTCACCGGTTTGGTCAGGTAGCGATGCGCGCCGGCCTGCAGGGCCTCCTCGATCTGCGTCGGCAGCGCGTCCGCCGACACCACGATCACCGGGATGTCCCGGGTTTCGGGATCGAGTTTCAGGTGGTGCAGCAACTCCAGCCCGCTGATGTCGGGCAGGTGCATGTCCAGCAGCAGCACATCGGGCCGCTGTGCGCGAATCGCCGTCAGACCGTCCAGGCCGTTGCCAGACACCTGCAAATCCAGCTGAGGCCGCTGCGCCAGCATGCCGCGCATCACCTCGACGTTGGTCTCGTTGTCTTCGACGTAGTGCACCCGGCGGTGGTGGTAGTCGCTGCGGTCGGCAGCCAACGCCGGCTGCTGCGCCGCCGCTTCTTCCGGGCTGGCGAGCGGCAGGAAGAGGATGAACAGCGAGCCTCGCCCCACGTCGCTGGCCGCGCTCAGGTCGCCGCCCATCAGTTCGGCCAGCCGCCGGCTGATGACCAGGCCGATGCCGATACCTTCGGTGCTGCTGAGCTCCTGACCCAGCCGGTTGAAGGGCTGGAACAGCGATGTCATCTGCTGCGTGCTCATGCCGAGCCCGGTGTCGGCCACCATCAATTCCACCCGATCGTTGCGCACCCGGCTGGAGACCCGGATATGCCCCCCGTCGACGTTGTATTTGACGGCGTTGGACAGCAGGTTGGTCAGGATCTGCTTGACGCGAGTCGCGTCGCCGCGCACGTGGCTGGCGTCGGCGCTGAGATGCTCTTCGATGGTGATGCCCCGCTGGTCTGCGGCTTGCTGCAGCAGCGGGCGGGTGCCGGCCAGCAACTCGGGCAGATTCAGCGTTTCCAGCTCCATGCGCAGGTTGCCCGATTCGATGCGCGACAAATCCAGCACATCATTGATCATCTCCAGCAGATGCCAGCCAGCTTCTCGGATCTGTCCGACCCAACCGAGCTGGGTTGGACCCAGCGGCTGGCGGCTTTCCAGTTCCAGCAGTTGTGCGAAGCCGAGCATTGCATTCAGCGGCGTGCGAAGCTCGTGGCTCATGCGTGACAGGAAATCGCTCTTCGCGCGATTCGATGCTTCCGCGGCCTCCCGTGCGCGTTCTGCCTCGGTGCGTTCGCGCACCTGTTCCTCGAGTGCAGCCGTGCGCTCCTTCACGGCGATCTCGATGAGGCGCGCGCGGCCGGTCACTGTCAGCAACAGTGCGCCGAGTACCGCCGTGGTCAGCAGGCCGATGCTGGAGAACAACCAGGCGTAGTGCCGCTCCCCCGCTCTGGTGTCGGCGTCGGCCACGCTCGATGTCACCTGCAATTCCCAGTGGCGCCCGGCGAAATCGAGCAGTCGCTGATGCGTCAGCCGGTTCGGCCCGTCAGCGCACAAGGCAGACACTGCAAGGTGCCTCACGGTTGCGGTGGCATCGGTGTCCGTGACACAGAAACTCAGGTGCAGTGGTGCATGCGCCAGCACTTCGCTGATCAGCTCTTCGACACGCAGGGTGACGAACACCACACCGCGGACCGCAGCGACCCGCTCGGCTTCTGTGCTGGGCTGGCCGGAGTACAGGGCACGGTAGATCACCACGCCTCGCTTCGGCGAGTCCACCGGATCCTGCGACAGCTTGAATGCCTCGGTGGCCACCGGTCGGTCGCTGCGCACCGCAGCCTCGATCGCCGCTTTCGACGCCGGGATCGACAGCGCGTTCACGCCGAGCAACAACCGATTGCGTTCGTGCGGCTCGACCAGTCCTGCGACAAAGGCCTCAGACGCTGCAGTTGGCACCCGCTCGTTCGAGGCAGTGCGGTCGACCACTCGGAAGTCTGGGAAACCACTCGCGCGCATGCGAGCCTCGAGTGACGGCACGTCGTCCAACGACACGCGTTCCAGGTACCCCAGGGCCTGCAGGTTGTTCGATGGGCTGAGCCAGTGGGCAGACGCCATGCGAAATTCCGCAGCGTTCACTTCGACGGAGCCGATGAACAGGCCGCGCATCGCCTCGAGCGCATGAAGCGGGGTGTTCAATTGCGACGCCATCGCTGTCGAGGCGGCTTCGGCATCGCGTGAAAAGCTGATCTGCACCCGCTCCTCGTCCCATCGGGCGACCTGCATCGTCGTCGCGACCAGAAGGGTCGTCACGATGGCCAGTGTGGCGCCGACCGTGCGTCGGCGTGGCGCCCAGGCCTCGCGAGGGCGACCGATCAGGGTCAGCAGCAGTGGCGCACCGATCAGCGTGCCCAGTGTGTCGCCCATCCACCAGGTCAGCCAGGTCATCGGCAATGCCTGGGGCGCCACTGCCGAAGTCAAGGCAAGCGCCGCCGTGGCCACGCTGGCGTTGACCAGGCAGCCCAGTCCTGCGCCGAAAACACAGAAGCGGCCGATGTCGCGTGGTGCCGACAGCGTCAGGGGCTGCGCGACCCAGCGGCGCACCAGCGCCGCCGCCACCAGCGCCTGTGCGCCGGCGCCAAGTGCGATCGCTGCCTCCGCGATGCCGCTGCCCCGCAACGGATTCAGCACGACATTGACGATCAAGGCACCCGCGACGACGGCCCAGGCTGCGCGACGCCCGTACACCAGCACGAAGACCAGCGCCACGCCTGCTGCTGGAAACATGGGCGATGTGTAGGCCGGCGGAACCGCCAGCACCGACGCCAGCTGGGCGATGACCGCGTACGCCAGCGTCATCAGCAGCAGCCCGGCCACGATGCGCCCATTCCATCCAGAGACGGCCGACGAGGTTACGGCGGAGGTGTTTCGCACAGTTCGCAGAACAGACCCATGACAGCACGAACAAGAAAACGTGAGGCGCCCGGGAAAAGCATTGTCACCGCCGGATCGTGGTTGTCATGAAGTGGCGCGTTCAGCCTGGCAACGCAATCACGAAGCACGAGTGCGGAGGCAATGTACGCCACGCCAAAGGTTGGCTCGGCGCCAGGGGCGTGGCGTTCCAGCTGGCAGAGGCGTCAACGGGGGCCCCCGCCACCTGCCGCAACAGGATGAATCGCATGGTTCGGGCCTCCGAGCCGCTGCCGCGCGTCAGGATCAGCTCCGCCTGTGGCCAGTGCGCTGGCAGGCAGGGCATGAAACA
>CANHOE010000149.1 GCA_947462175.1 Burkholderiales bacterium
GCCAGCACTTGCCGCGTCTGGCCGGCGATGCCCTGCGTGGCATCGCTGGGCACCTGCCCTGCGAGATACACCACGCTCTGGAACACGGCCATCTCGGACAGCCGGTCGCCGACATGAAAACGCTTCAGGCTCTGGGACATGGCGTGTGATTCCTCATGGCGTTAGGTCGTCAGCGCTTCGTGCCGTGTCTGGGTGAGGCAGACGGTGGCGTTGAGCTCGACTTCTGGCCCAGCTTGCTTTCTGTGCCGTTGAGCAGCTTCTGGATGTTGGCGGCATGCCGCCAGATCAGCAAAAAACCCATCACGCCGGCAGCGATTGATGTCGGCCCCGGGCCCCAGATCAGCAACTGGAAAAAAGGGGCGAACAACGCCGATATCAGCGCCGCCAGAGACGAGTAGCGGAAGAAATATGCGATGGTGAGCCAGGTGACCAGCGTTCCCACGCCGAGCCACGGGTTCAGGCCCATCAAAACGCCGGCTGCCGTGGCCACGCCTTTGCCACCCTTGAACTGGAAAAAAACCGGCCACAGGTGCCCGAGGAATGCGGCGACACCGACGAGGGCCGCCGTGCCTTCCACGAGGCCCCAGGGCCCGCCGAACGCGGCCACCGCCCACACTGGCAAGAAGCCCTTCAGGGCGTCAAGCGCCAGAGTCAGCAACGCAGCGCCCTTGTTGCCTGATCGCAGCACATTGGTCGCGCCGGGATTTCCGGAACCGTAACTGCGCGGGTCGCCCAATCCCATCGTGCGGCTGACGAGCACAGCGAATGACAGGGAGCCGATCAGGTAGGCCGCCAGCGCAGCGATGAGGGAAATGAAAGGCTCCATGCGGAATGCGTTGCAGGCGTGGCAGTCAGGTTGACCTCGATTTTGCGCTCTGGCCTGACTGAGCCCGGGTCATCGCTGCGATTTCAGTGGTCCCTGCGCCACCACTGCGCCCCCGGTCGCGCACTGAACAGGCCGCGCGCCGAGCAAGGTGACAAGCACCTTCGGGTCGATGCCCACCAGATACCCACGCTGACCACCGTTGATGTAAACGCGCGGCAGCTCCAAGACCGTGGCCTCGACGTAAATGGGCATCGCCTTCTTGGTGCCGAATGGCGAGGTACCGCCGACCAGATAACCGCTGTGCCGCTGCGCCACCTCGGGTTTGCAGTTCTGCACCTTCTTCGCACCGATCTGCCTGGCCAGGTTCTTGGTGCTGACCTGCAGATCGCCGTGCATCAGCACCACCAGCGGCTGCGCGCTTTCGTCTTCCATCACCAGCGTCTTCACCACTTGGTGCTCGTCGACGCCGAGCTGACGTGACGACTCGGCAGTGCCACCGTTGTCGACGTAGTCGTACAGATGCTCGGTGTAGACCACCGCTTTGCGCTTGAGCAGCTGGGTTGCAGGGGTTTCGGAGGCGTGTTCTTTGCGGCTCATCGGGTTTTTTCAGGCTTTGCGGCTCAAGCCCAGGCGTCGTTTTGCCCAACGCCGAGACTGCTTGATGGATTCACGTACCGCGCCGATCAAGTGAAACTCTTTCTTTTCAAATTCAGTATTCACCATGGGAACAATATGATTGTTCTCCTGCAATCGGGTGATGTATCTATCAAATCTGTGAATTATGGATTCGTCGCCAGGGCTTAAATACTTGATGACCACCGAGCGATGCGACGGCAATGGATCGAAAACAAATCCAGTAGGCTTCTCATCCTCGGAGCGAACAGAGTATGACAGCGCATATGCTCTGACCTCATCCGTGGTGATGTGAAAATTTCGCGCGCGAATCGAAGCAGCCATTTCTGCCCAATGGAAAGATTCCTTTGGCCGAGCGTCTTTCTTCAGCATTCGCGCATGGTTGAAAAGTATGATTTTGGCAATCAACTGATTGGCGCTACGGATCGGAAAATGAGCCAACGGGGTTGAAAGCAAGAATCTCGGGCAAATGCCTCCGTCCAAGCGCTCGACGACGTGACTTCCGGGGCGAACGCGGGCTTTTCCGAACAAGGCCTTGGGAATCACAGACTTGTACATCTGATACCCCTCTGTAATGCGCCGATGCGTCATTCGTGAGGTCGCAGGAACTGAAGGCGTCAGGTTTTCCAGGTCATCCTCGACAGGGATGTAAGTCTTCCATGGCATGACGCCATACCCGTTCGGTTGTATCTTTTCGAGATCCTCGATGAACGATTTCCGATCGGCAGCAGCAATAAATTCATCAGCATCCAGCAGAACTGCGAAATCAGCCGCCGGCTCGAGCATCGCCATTTTCTTGACCGCCATGCTGATGGCCCGATCTTGCTGGTTGCTGCAGCTGGTACTCTCCCACATCTCGACGGCAAGCCCCTCGTTCGCCAACGAGTTCAGGATCGATGCGGTCTTGTCCTTGCTGAGGTTATTGATGACGTAGAGCTTGTCGAGATAGACAAGATTGTGTCGAACGAACGATTCGATGATGTCATCTTCGTCACGGACGCAACTGATACCAATGATTCTCATTATTTGATATTCGAGGTGATAGGACAGACTTCAGATTGCCCTGCTTTCCTGCACCGGATTTCCTCTTTGAAACGAGTGAAAAGCGGTGGGGTGCTCAAGCGGCGAAGCGCTGCAGCGCCTCCCCCGTAACCCGGCAGATGCGCCAGTCCGGCATCACGGTGGCGCCCATCTTTTCGTAGAAACGGATCGCGTTGGCGTTCCAGTCGAGCACGCTCCATTCAAAGCGCCCGTACTCGCGCTCTACTGCGATGCGGCCGACCCGGCTGAGCAACGCCTCCCCGACGCCGCGTCCGCGCTGGGTGGGCTGCACGTACAGGTCTTCAAGGTACAGCCCGGGCTGTGCCAGGAAAGTCGAGAAATTGGTGAAGAACACGGCGAATCCCACCACGTCTCCCGCGCTTTCGGCCACCAAGGCCTCAACGACGGCGCGCTCACCGAACAGGTGCGGGCGCAGCTTCTCGGGCGTGACTTGCAGCAAGTGGCTCAGGTGCTCGAACTCGGCCAGTTCGCGGATCAGCGACACGATGGTGGTGACGTCGCGCAATTCGGCTGCGCGGACAAGAAAGGATTCAGACGCGTCTGCAGTCATGCGGGATCCTGGTCATCTTCGGCCAGCCCATGCTGGCGGTCGAGGTGTTCCATGTGGCGGGCGTAATAAGCGACGATGATGACGTAGACCAGCGGCGCACACAGCGCCGTAAACCAAAAACTGAAGGTGCCACCGAAGAAACTGAAGTTCAGCTCGCGGGCAAAGAAGGTCAGCACGAAAGTCACGACGAACCAGATCACCAGCAAGATCGCGGTGGTGTTGCGGTTCTGGCGCCAGTGGGCCTGGTGTCTGTCAGTCCACTGCATCGGCTTGGCGTTCGGTAGGTTGACCATGTGTCAGGCTCATCACGGCAAAGGGTCGCATGAGAGAATGGAATGCTGCAATTTGAACAGGGTTGTCACCTCATGGACGTCGAACACATCAATGCAATAGGCAACCGATTGGCCGACCTGAGCCAGCGCACGGTCGATCTTCGGGGGTATCTTTGACTACGACCGCAAAGCACTGCGGTTGAACGAAGTCAACGCGGCACTCGAGAACCCGAGCGTCTGGAACGAGCCCAAGCGCGCTCAGGAGCTGGGTCGCGAGAAGCGCACGCTGGAAGCGGTGGTGCAAACCATCGACCACCTGAACAGCAACCTCGCTGACAACACCGAGCTGTTCGAGATGTCGAAGGCCGACAGTGACTTCGACGGTCTTCTGGCCATCGAAGCCGAAGGCGCGAAGCTGGAAGAAACCGTGGCACAGCTCGAGTTCCGCCGGATGTTCAACAACCCGGCCGACCCGAGCAACTGCTTCATCGACATTCAGGCCGGCGCGGGTGGCACCGAGGCCTGTGACTGGGCCGGCATGCTGCTGCGCCAGTACCTGAAGTACTGCGAGCGCAAGGGTTTCAAGGCCACACTGGAAGACGAGACGGTCGGCGACATCGCCGGCATCAAGAGCGCGACGATCAAGGTCGAGGGCGAGTACGCCTTCGGCCTGCTGCGCACCGAAACTGGTGTTCATCGCCTGGTCCGCAAGAGTCCGTTCGATTCGGCAGGTGGTCGCCACACCTCGTTCGCGAGCCTGTTCGTCTACCCCGAGGTCGACGACACGGTGGAGATCGAGATCAACCCATCCGACGTGCGTACCGACACCTTCCGCGCCTCGGGTGCGGGTGGCCAGCACATCAACAAGACCGACTCGGCGGTGCGCCTGACGCACATCCCCACGGGCATCGTCGTGCAATGCCAGGATGGTCGCAGTCAGCACAGCAACCGCGACGTGGCCTGGAAGCGACTGCGCAGCCGCCTGTTTGATTTCGAGATGCGCAAGCGCATGGAAGAGCAGCAGAAGCTCGAAGACACCAAGACCGACGTCGGCTGGGGCCACCAGATCCGCAGCTATGTGCTCGACCAGAGCCGCATCAAGGACCTGCGCACCGGCTACGAGGTATCGGCCACGCAGAAGGTGCTCGACGGCGACCTCGACCCGTTCATTGAAGCCAGTTTGAAGCAAGGTGTGTGATGCGTGAAGGCACTGCCCCCCTGATCCGCCGCGAGGACTACAGCGCGCCGGCGTTCTGGATCAAGACCGTTGATCTGACCTTTGACCTCGACCCGGTACGCACACTGGTCACAAGCCGGATGCAGCTCGAACGCAACCCGGCCGTGTCACCACAGCCACTCAAGCTGCATGGTGAGGACCTTTCGGTGCTGCGGGTGCTGGTCAACGGCGAGAGCGTGTCGTTCCGCCATGAAGACGGGCTGCTGGTGCTCGACAGCCTGCAAAACGCGCCCGAGGGCGCCTTCACGCTGGAGATCCGCAACACCTGTTCGCCCGAGCGCAACACGCAGCTGTCGGGTCTTTACACCTCGAACGGCGGGCTGTTCACCCAGTGCGAGGCCGAGGGTTTCCGGCGAATCACCTACTTCCTCGACCGCCCGGATGTGATGGCGGTCTACACCGTGACGTTGCGAGCGAAGAAGGCCGCCTACCCGGTGCTGCTGTCGAACGGCAACCTGGTGTCGCAGTCCGACCTCGACGGCGGCAAGCACCAGGCTGTCTGGCACGACCCGTTTCCGAAGCCCAGCTACCTGTTCGCGCTGGTGGCCGCTGATCTGGTCGCCCGCGAGCAACGCATCCGCACCCGCGCCGGGCGCGACCACCTCTTGCAGGTCTATGTGCGCCGCGGAGACCTCGACAAGACCGAGCACGCCATGAACTCGCTCATCGCGAGCTTGGTGTGGGACGAAGCGCGCTTCAAGCTGCCACTGGACCTCGACCGATTCATGATCGTCGCCGTCGGCGACTTCAACATGGGGGCGATGGAGAACAAGGGGTTGAACATCTTCAACACCAAGTTCGTGCTCGCCACGCCGGCCACCGCCACCGACGTCGACTATGCCGGCATCGAGAGCGTGGTGGGCCATGAGTATTTCCACAACTGGACCGGAAACCGCATCACCTGCCGAGACTGGTTCCAGCTCAGCCTGAAGGAAGGCCTGACCGTCTTCCGCGACCAGGAATTCAGCATCGACATGGCCGGCAGCGCGAGCGCCCGTGCCGTCAAGCGCATAGAAGATGTGCGGCAGCTGCGGCAGCTGCAGTTCCCGGAAGACGCGGGCCCGATGGCTCACCCCGTGCGACCCGACAGCTACCAGCAGATCAACAATTTCTACACCGCCACCGTCTACGAAAAAGGCGCCGAGGTCGTGCGCATGATGCAGACGCTGGTCGGCCGCGAGGGCTTCACGCGCGGCATGACGCTGTACTTCGAGCGCCACGACGGCCAAGCCGTGACCTGCGACGATTTCGCCCAGGCGATTGCCGATGCCAACCCTGGCAGCGCTCTTGCCGAGCACCTCGTGCCCTTCAAGCGTTGGTATGCACAGCCAGGAACCCCGCGTCTGAGCGCCAACGGTCACTACGATGCGAACGCGCGCAGCTACACACTGAGCATCGAGCAGGCGCTGGCCCCGGGCCAGGAGCCCTTCGTCGTGCCGCTGGCGATGGGGCTGATCGCGCGCGACGGCACCCCCCTGCCCTTGCGGCTTGATGGCGAGGTCGAAGCCGCCGGCAAGCACCGGGTGCTGGTGCTGAATGCCGCCCACAGCCGCTACACCTTCGTCGACATCGACAGCGCACCCGTGGCGTCGCTCTTGCGCGGTTTCTCAGCGCCTGTGATCCTGTCTGACGACCTCAGCGATGCCGACCTGCTGGTGCTGCTGCGGCACGACAGCGATCCTTTCAACCGCTGGGAAGCCGGGCAGCGGCTCGCGCTCAATCGCCTGCTCGCGGCCACCCACGACGGTGGTGCGCTGACGCTCGATGACGCCTTCATCGCCGCGATGCGCGACATCCTGCGCCATCCGGCACTCGACGCCGCCTTCAAGGACATGGTGCTGACGCCGCCGAGCGAAGCCTATGTGGCCGAGAAACTGGCCGTCGTCGATCCGCAACGCATCCACAGCGCCCGCGAAGCGATGCGCGCACAGCTGGCTACGGCGCTGCGCGACGACTGGGTCTGGTCCTACGAGCAGCACCAGGTCGCGGGCGCATACACGCCCGACCCGGTGTCGTCGGGCAAGCGATCGCTGGCAAACCTGTCGTTGTCCATGCTCTGCCTCGACGCGGTAGCGCAAGGCGATCCAGTCTGGCCAGGCCGCGCCTTCCAGCGCTTCAAGGACGCCGCC
>CANHOE010000150.1 GCA_947462175.1 Burkholderiales bacterium
CTTGAATAGATCGAGTAAACCCTTCATGCATCTGCTCCTTAGTTACGCTCGAGTTCGATGTCGATACCGAGCGAACGAATTTCTTTCACCAGCACATTGAACGACTCCGGCATGCCGGCTTCGATGGCGTGTTCGCCCTTGACGATGGACTCGTACACCTTGGTGCGGCCATTCACGTCGTCGGACTTCACGGTCAGCATTTCCTGCAACACGTAAGACGCACCGTAGGCTTCGAGCGCCCACACTTCCATTTCGCCGAAACGCTGTCCGCCGAACTGCGCCTTGCCGCCCAGCGGCTGCTGCGTGACCAGGCTGTACGGGCCGGTCGAGCGCGCGTGCATCTTGTCGTCGACCAGGTGGTGCAGCTTCAGCACGTGCATGTAGCCGACAGTGACCGGACGCTCGAAAGCGTCGCCGCTGCGGCCGTCGTAGAGCTGAGCCTGCGTGCGAGTGGCCGTCAGCCCCTTGGCCTTGGCGACGTCGTCCGGATACGCCAGTTGCAGCATTGCGCGGATCTCTTCTTCGGCAGCGCCGTCGAACACCGGCGTCGCGAAAGGCACGCCGTTGCTCAGGTTGGCCGACATCTCGAGGATCTCGGCGTCGCTCAGGTGATCCAGGCGCTCGGTCTTGCCGCCCGACTTGTTGTACAGCTCGTCGAGGAACTTGCGCAGCTCGGCCACCTTAGCCTGTTGCTGCAGCATGTCGCCAATGCGCTGGCCGATGCCCTTGCCCGCCCAGCCCAGGTGCACTTCGAGCACCTGACCGACGTTCATCCGTGAGGGAACGCCCAGCGGGTTCAACACGATGTCGCACGGCGTGCCGTCGGCCATGTAAGGCATGTCTTCAACCGGGTTGATCTTCGAGACCACACCCTTGTTGCCGTGACGGCCAGCCATCTTGTCGCCCGGTTGCAGGCGACGCTTGACGGCCAGATACACCTTGACCATCTTCAGCACGCCCGCTGGCAACTCGTCGCCCTGCGTGAGCTTCTTGCGCTTTTCTTCGAATGCGAGGTCGAAGCTGTGGCGCGTCTGCTCGAGCGAGTTCTTGATCGATTCCAGCTGGTTGGCGGTCTCGTCATCGGCTGGGCGGATGTCAAACCAGTGATAGCGCTCGACGCCGGCCAGGTAGGCCTTGTCGATGGTGGTGCCCTTGGTGATCTTGTTCGGCCCGCCGTTCGCTGTTTTGCCAACCAGCAGCTTCTCGATCCGGTCGAACGCGTCGGCCTCGACGATGCGCAGTTGGTCGTTCAGATCGAGGCGATAGCGCTTGAGCTCGTCGTCGATGATCTGCTGCGCACGCTTGTCGCGCACGATGCCTTCACGGGTGAAGACCTGGACATCGATCACGGTACCGTTGGTGCCTTGATCCACGCGCAGCGAGGTGTCCTTCACGTCGCTGGCCTTCTCGCCAAAGATGGCTCGCAGGAGCTTTTCTTCCGGTGTCAGCGTGGTCTCGCCCTTCGGGGTGACCTTGCCGACCAGTGTGTCGCCTGGGTTCACTTCGGCCCCGACGTAGACGATGCCCGATTCGTCGAGACGTGACAGTTGCTGCTCGCTCAGGTTCGGAATGTCGCGGGTAATTTCTTCGCTACCCAGCTTGGTGTCACGCGCCATCACCACCAGTTCCTCGATGTGGATCGAGGTGTAGCGATCATCGGCGATCACGCGTTCGCTGATCAGGATGGAGTCTTCGAAGTTGTAGCCGTTCCACGGCATGAACGCGACCAGCATGTTCTGGCCGAGCGCCAGTTCACCGATGTCGGTCGACGCGCCGTCGGCGATGATGTCTTCGGCGGCCACCTTGTCACCGCGCTTGACGATTGGGCGCTGGTGAATGTTGGTGTTCTGGTTTGAACGCTGGTACTTGATGAGGTTGTAGATGTCGACGCCGACTTCACCGGCCACCGTTTCCTTGTCGTTGACGCGGATCACGATGCGGTTGGTGTCAACGTAATCGACGATGCCGCCACGCTTGGCAGCTACCACGGTGCCGCTGTCTTTCGCGGCCACGCGCTCGACGCCAGTACCGACGAGCGCCTTTTCAGGGCGCAGCGTCGGCACGGCCTGGCGCTGCATGTTCGCGCCCATCAGCGCGCGGTTCGCATCGTCGTGCTCGAGGAACGGCACCAGTGAGGCCGCCACCGACACGATCTGTGTGGGCGCCACGTCCATGTACTGGATGCGTTCGGCCGAGGTCAGGATCGATTCGCCGTTGTCACGCGCGCTGACCAGCTCGTCGATCAGTCGGCCTTCGGCATCGAGCGTGGCTGACGCCTGCGCGATCACGTACTTGCCTTCTTCGATCGCCGACAGGTAATCGATCTGCATCGTCACCTTGCCGTCGGCAACGCGGCGGTAGGGTGTTTCCAGGAAGCCGTACTCGTTGAGTTGCGCATACAGGGCGAGCGAATTGATCAGGCCGATGTTCGGGCCTTCCGGCGTTTCGATCGGGCACACGCGTCCGTAGTGGGTCGGGTGCACGTCGCGCACTTCGAAGCCGGCGCGTTCGCGCGTCAGACCACCCGGGCCCAGGGCGGAGACACGACGCTTGTGCGTGATCTCGGACAGCGGGTTGGTCTGGTCCATGAACTGCGAGAGCTGGCTCGCGCCAAAGAACTCCTTCAGCGCAGCGCTGATCGGCTTTGAATTGATCAGGTCGTGCGGCATCAGGGCTTCGGTTTCAGCCTGGCCCAGACGCTCCTTCACGGCCTTTTCGATGCGGGCCAAGCCAGAGCGGTACTGGTTCTCAGCGAGTTCACCAACGCAACGAACACGGCGATTGCCCAAATGGTCGATGTCGTCGACTTCACCACGGCCATTGCGCAACTCGACCAGGATCTTGACCACGTCGAGGATGTCGTCGTTGGACAGCGTCATCGCGCCTTCAGCCGAATCGCGACCCACGCGGGCGTTGAACTTCATCCGGCCGACGCGCGACAGATCGTAGGTGTCGGCGTTGTAGAAGAGGCGGTGGAAAAGCGCCTCGACCGCGTCTTCTGTCGGCGGCTCGCCAGGACGCATCATCCGGTAGATCGCGACGCGTGCGGCCAGCTGGTCCGCGGTTTCGTCGGCCGCCAGGGTTTGCGAGATGTAGCCGCCTTCGTCGAGCTCGTTGGTGTAGAGGCAAGGGATTTCCGCAACGCCAGCCGTGCGCAGCTTCTTCAACAGCGCTTCGGTCAGCTCGTCGTTGGCCTTGGCGATGATTTCGCCGGTGTCGGCATCGACGACATTGCGTGCCAGCATCCGGCCCACCAGGTAGTCCTCAGGTACGCTGATGTGCGTGGTGCCAGAAGTCTCGATGGCGCGTGTATGGCGCGCGGTGATGCGCTTGTCCTTCTCGACGACGACCACACCGTTCTTGTCGGTGATGTCGAAGCGCGCAATTTCGCCGCGCAGCCGGTCGGCCACGAACTCCATTTGTGCGCCCGAGTCCATCAGGCGGAAGTTGTCGAACACGAAGAAGTGCGCGAGGATCGATTCCGGGTTCAGGCCGATGGCCTTCAGCAGGATCGTTACCGGCATCTTGCGGCGGCGGTCGACGCGGAAGTACAGGATGTCCTTCGGGTCGAACTCGAAGTCGAGCCACGAGCCGCGGTAAGGGATGATTCGGGCGGAAAACAGGAGCTTGCCGCTGGAGTGCGTCTTGCCCTTGTCGTGCTCGAAGAACACGCCCGGCGAACGATGCAGCTGAGACACGATGACGCGCTCGGTGCCGTTGACGATGAAAGAGCCGTAGTCGGTCATGAGCGGCACTTCGCCCATGTAGACCTCTTGCTCCTTGATCTCCTTGACCGTCTTCGCCTGCGGCGATTCACGGTCGTAAATGATCATCTGCAGCTTGGCGCGCACGGCCGCTGCGTAGGTCAACCCACGAATCTGGCATTCGCGCGTGTCGAACGCTGGCTTGGCCATGTTGAATTCGATGAACTTCATCTCGACGAACCCGTTGTGCGACACGATCGGGAACGCGGACAGGAAAGCAGCTTGCAGGCCTTCGGGCTTGCGTTTTTGCGGAGGTACGTCCTTCTGCAAGAAGGCGATGTACGACTCCTGCTGCATGGTCAGCAGATAGGGAACCTTGAGAACACTCTCGCGTTTACCGAAGCTCTTGCGGATTCGCTTGCGTTCGGTATAGCTGTAGGGGGTTGCGTGCTGCGCCATAGGTGGTTTTCCACTCCGTCTCAAAGAGCGACGCCTGGCCTAGGCCTCGCTCTCGTCGGCGACTGTCATTCGATCCTTGTTGCACCAACAAGGAATTTCGAAGTTCGGTGGTTGGCCACTACCAACCGCTGGCGGACAACCCCGGCGTTGCACCGGAGTCCGACCAAACTCGTTCTCTGCAGTCGGATCAGAGAACTATTTAGAAATCACTTGGGAAGACCCTGATTGTCGCCGCAGGATTCTCTCAAGTGATTTCAAGGGCCAATCGACCAAGAAGGCCCTTGAAGCGCAAAGGGCCGGGCGCCAGTTTCAGCGCCCAGCCCCGAGCAGCGATGTGAATTACTTCACTTCGGCCTTGGCACCAGCTTCGACCAGCTTCTTCAGAGCGGCTTCGGCGTCGGCCTTCGGCACGGCTTCCTTGACGTTCTTCGGAGCGCCGTCGACCAGGTCCTTCGCTTCCTTCAGACCGAGGCCCGTCAGCTCGCGAACGGCCTTGATGACCGACACTTTGTTCGCACCGGCTTCGAGCAGCACGACGTTGAATTCGGTCTTCTCTTCGACGACGGCTGCAGCCGCGCCACCGCCACCGCCGGCCGGAGCCGACATGGCGGCAGCGGACACGCCGAATTTTTCTTCGATGGCCTTGACCAAGTCATTGAGGTCCATCACCGACATGCCGTCGAGTGCGGTCAGGAAAGCGTCTTTATCGAATGCCATTTGTGGCTCCTAGATTTGCGATGAATGTTGAAGAAGGATCGTTCAGGCAGCCGCGGGTGCGTCGGCCGGGGTGGCCTCGGCTGCCGGGGCTTCAGCAGCAGCGGGCTCAGCGCGTTGCTCGGCGACCGCAGCCAACACGCGCGCGAAACGCGAGATGGGCGATTGCATCAATCCGAGCAGCTGCGACAGCAGCACTTCCTTGCTCGGAATGGCCGCCAGGGATTTCACCCCGTCGGCATTGAGCGCCTTGCCGGCATACGCGCCGCCTTTGACGATCAGTTTGTCGTTGCCTTTGGCAAAGTCGGCGATGACTTTGGCCGCAGCAACTGCGTCTTCTGAAAAACCATAGATCAGCGGACCGACCATGCTCTCCGAGGCCACATCAAACGGCGTGCCGGCGACAGCGCGACGGGCGAGTGTGTTCTTCAAGACATGAAGATACACACCCTTGTCACGCGCCTCGCGGCGCAGCTTGTTCAAGTGTTCAACGGTGAGGCCACGGTATTCGGCCAGCGCCAGCGTCTGCGACCGCGCGACTTGCGCGGACACATCCGTGATCACGGCTGCTTTCTCGTTGCGATTGAGACTCAAGGTCTGCTCCTCACATCACGCACCCTTCGCTCTTGCGAGCAGCCGGGTGCACCGGGGTTCAGCGACCATCTGTCCAGGAAAAATCCTTTACAGCGGGACCGCCATCTGCGCTGGCTTGTTGCCTGCCTCGGTTCATCACCGAAGCCGACCTTCCATTAAGCGACCACGAAGATCGCACCAGCGGTCTTGGATGACCTGACGGCAAATTGCTTCACCACCAGCCCACCAAACTCTTCTGCCGACGCGCACAGCGTCGGCTTGTCATCGCGTCAGGCGCCTGCAGCCGCGTTGATCGATGCCACGTCGACGCGAGCGCCAACGCCCATCGTTGAAGACACCGCCACCTTGCGCAGGTACACACCCTTGCTCGATGCCGGCTTGGCCTTGTTCAGGGCCTCAATCAGCGCGCGCAGGTTGCCGACCAGCTTGTCCGACTCGAACGAGCGGCGGCCGATCGTGCTGTGCACGATGCCGCCCTTGTCGACGCGGAACTGCACCTGGCCGGCCTTGGCGTTGCGCACGGCTTGCGCCACATCGGGCGTCACGGTACCGACCTTCGGGTTCGGCATCAGGCCACGTGGACCCAGCACCTGACCTAGCGTACCGACGATGCGCATCGTGTCAGGCGACGCGATCACGACGTCGAAATTCATCACGCCCGCCTTGATCTGCTCGGCGAGGTCTTCCATGCCGACGATATCAGCGCCAGCGGCGCGAGCTTCTTCAGCCTTGGCACCCTGGGCGAACACCGCAACGCGCTTGGTCTTGCCGGTGCCGTTGGGCAGAACGACAGCGCCGCGCACAACCTGGTCGGACTTCTTCGCATCGATGCCGAGTTGCACGGCGACGTCGATCGATTCATCGAACTTCGCGGTCGCGCATTCCTTCACCAGCGCCAATGCGCTGTCGATGGCATAGAGCTTGGTCGTGTCAACCTTGCCGACAATGGCCTTTTGGCGTTTGGTCAGTTTGGCCATGTCAGACACCCTCCGAGGTGACGCCCATCGAGCGTGCGGTTCCAGCAATCGTTCGGACGGCGGCGTCCATGTCGGCGGCCGTCAGGTCCTTGATCTTGATCTTGGCGATCTCTTCGAGCTGCGCACGGGTGATCTTGCCGACCTTCTGCGAGTTGGCGCGCGGCGAGCCCTTGTCGAGCTTCAGCGCCTTCTTGATCAGCACGGTC
>CANHOE010000151.1 GCA_947462175.1 Burkholderiales bacterium
CTGTATCGCAGCGAGTTCCTTTTCATGAACCGCGCCGGCGAATTGCCCGGAGAAGACGAGCAGTTCGAGGCCTATCGCGCGGTGGTGCAGGCGATGAACGGCATGCCGGTCACGATCCGCACGGTCGATGTCGGTGCCGACAAGCCACTGGACCGCATGTCGATCAATGAGCTGCGGCACGAGCATGCGCTGAACCCGGCGCTGGGCTTGCGCGCGATCCGCTGGAGCCTGTCGGAGCCCGCCATGTTCCGCCAGCAGATCCGGGCCATCCTGCGTGCCAGCGCCTTCGGCAAGGTCAAACTGCTGGTACCGATGCTGGCGCATGTCGGTGAAGCGAGGCAGACCCTGGAGGCGGTTGCGCGGGCCAAGCAGCAACTGATCGACGCGGGTAAGCCTTTCACCGACGTCGAAGTCGGCGCGATGATCGAAGTCCCGGCCGCGGCGCTGGTGCTGCCCAGTCTGCTGAAGCTGTTTGATTTCGTGTCGCTGGGCACCAACGACCTGATCCAGTACACGCTGGCGATCGACCGTGGCGACGAATCGGTGGCGCACCTCTACGACCCCTGGCATCCGGCGGTGCTGCAGCTGATTGAAAGCGTGATCCGTCAGGCCCGCAAGGCCGGCAAGGCTGTCAGCGTGTGCGGCGAAATGGCGGGCGACGCCGCCTTCACCGAGGTGCTGCTGGCGATGGGCCTGCGCAGTTTCTCGATGCACCCGTCGCAGATCGCGTCGGTCAAGCAAATCATCCTGCGCGCCAACAGCAAGCGTCTTCTGCCCTTGATCGAGGGTGCCTTCCGCTCCGACGATGTGTGGGTGGGCTGTGAGCGTCTGCGCGCAGCGGCCGCCGGTCGCCCCCTGCCCGAACTGCAGCCGGCGGCCTGAAGCGTCAGCGCCGCCCGTACATCATCTGCCTCGTCAGCGCCGATTTCAGCGGCGAGACCGCCTGCAAGGCCGTCAGACCCAGGCCGCGGGCCGTACTGGCGCCTGGAAACTGCCAGGTGAAGCTGCGCGCCAGGAAATCGGTCGCGCCGATCGTCGCCCAGCGATCGGGCGCGCGCTGTCGATTCAGCCGGCGCAGCGCCTGATCCACGTCGTTTGAACGTGCCAGGGTCTGCACCAGCACGAAGGCATCGCGCAGCCCGAGATTCAAGCCCTGCCCCGCCACTGGATGCAGCGTTTGCGCGGCGTTGCCGATGCGCACGATGCGACCGTCCGAGTCGCTGGTCAGGCTGCGCTCGGCGTTCAGGCCCAGCGGGAAGCGTTTCAGTGAACTCACACGGGTGATGCGGCCGACTTCGGCTGGAAAGATCGTGTTCAGCACGCAACAGCGTTGGTCGCCGTTCAGCTCAGCCACCGGGTCGTCGGCGCCGTCGACACACCACACCAGCGCGGCGCGGCCCGGACCCAGCGGCAGCAGCGCGGCCGGGCCGTGGTGGGTGAAGCGTTCGTAGGCAACGCCGTCTCGAGCGCCGTCGAGCGTCACCTGGCCGACCCAGGCCACCTGGCCGTAGTCACGGGTGATGGCCTTGCGCGCCTGTTCGGCAAAGACGCCACCTTCGGCAATCACCGCCAGATCAAAGGTCTCGGCGATGTCTGCGTCCACTTCCACACCGCCCGAGTTCAGCGATTTCAGTGATCGCACCGGCGTGGAGAAACGGCTGACCAGCCGCTGCGGTTCGGCCTGGGTTGCGTGCATCCACGCCTGTTGCAGGGCCGACGTGACGCTGCCGTACGACAACACCGCACCCAGCATGGTCACGCCACTGTCCGACGCACGAATGCGCACCTGCGGTTCATCGAACGAGCGGCCGAGCCATCCGCCAACGAGACCGCCGACCAGCCCCACCAGCGACGGCGCTTGTTGCGAGACATGCACCTCTGTGATCGCTTGTGCCGCCTCGTCGCGCCAGGCGCCCAGGCGTTGGAGCAGCTGCACGCTGCCCAGCGACAGGGCCAGCGTGCGCGGGTCGCCCGACACATCGGCGTCGATGGCTCGGGTGTCGAACAGGTTGATCTGTGCCAGCGGCAGCGCACGCGCCGCCTGCACAGCGAGTGACAGACCCACCGGCCCGGCGCCGACGACAGCCAGTCTCAGCGGACGGGCGAGCACCGATGGGGGAGAGCGGAGGACAGGTTGGCGGGAAGTCACGTCGCTTTCAAAGGCAGTCGCGCGGGAGGCGCATCGTAGTGCGGTTGAGAACCCCTTCGGATCGCCTGCCTCTCAGCCGCGCATCCACGCCTCGATTTCGTCCGGATCCACCGGCACGCCGCGGGTGATCAGTTCGCAGCCCAGCTCGGTCACGATCACGTCGTCTTCCACGCGGATGCCGATGTTCCAGTAGCACTCGGGCACATCTGGCGCCGGGCGCACGTACAGGCCGGGCTCCAGCGTCACCACCATGCCCGGCCTCAGCACCCGCGACGGCCGCTTGACCACCGTGCCGCCCAGGCCGTCGGGCTGTTCGATCGCCGCTTCGCCCAGCGACAGGTATTCGCCGACGTCATGCACATCGCGCCCCAGCCAGTGGCCGGTGCCGTGCATGTAGAAGGCGCGGTAGGCCGCGTTGGCGATCACATCGTCGACCGTGCCATGCACGTCATGCGACAGCAAGCCGAGCTCGAGCAAACCCTCCGCCAGAACGCCCACGGCCGCATGGTGGGCATCGCGCTGGCGCTGGCCAGGCTGCGTGGCATCGATCGCGGCCTGCTGAGCAGCCAGCACCAGTTCGTAGATTGCTCGCTGCGGCCCGCTGAAACAGCCACTGGCCGGGAAGGTGCGGGTGATGTCGCTGGCGTAGCCGTCGAGTTCACAGCCCGCGTCGATCAAGCACAACTCGTCGGGCAGCAGCCGTGCGTGGCCGGCCGGGTGGTGCAGCACGCAGGCGTTGGCACCCGCGGCCACGATGCTCTGGTAGGCGGGGCCTTGCGTACCGTGGCGGCGAAATTCATGCAGCAACTCCGCTTCGATTTCATACTCATGCACCGCCGACGCGCCCTGCCGGAAGCGCTGCGCGCAGTAGCGCATGGCGCGTCGGTGCGCACCAGCCGAGATCGACGCTGCGCGTCGCATCGTCGCGAGCTCGCCGGCGTCTTTGATGAGCCGCATCTCGGCGATCAGCGGGTGCAGGTCGCGGCACTGCGTCGGGCACTCCACCCCGCGGCGCTCTTGAGCCCGCAGCGATGCGAGCCAGCCCTCGACCTGGCCGGACAACTCGGGATATCGACCGAACGGGAACCAGACCGTGCCCTGTCCCGCCAGCAGCGCAGGCATTGCGTCGGCCACGCTGTCGATCGGCAGCGCCGCATCGACGCCCAGCACTTCCGGTGCTGCCTCGGTGCCGAGCCGGTCTCCGTGCCAAACCGCGTTCTCCGGGTCCGCGGGACGGCAGAACAAGGTGCTGCGCCCGTCGCTGTTCAGCACCAGCCACGCCTGCGGCTCGTCGAAGCCGGTCAGGTGATGGAAGTGGCTGTCGTGGCGGTAAGGATGTTCGCTGTCCGCATTGCGCGTGCGTTCCGGCGCGGTGGGCAGTACCGCCACACCGCCGCCCGCCGCGCGCAACCGTTCGGCCAGCTGAGCGCGGCGCGCAGCGAAGATGCTGTAACTCATCAGCCCACTATAGCCACGGCGGGATTGCTGTCCCGTCCGAAGCCTGCGACGCTGTGTCACCGGGATGGACATCTCGCGCCGTCGGCTCGTTTACGCTCGACACTGTGCGCTGAATCATTCTTCGCGCTGTGATCCGGTCAACTGCCCGCCCCAAGCCCATGAACACCCACACACACGACCTCAGCCCCTGGCAGCACAGCCATGTGTTTGACAGCGGCAACCGCCGTGGCGAAGCCCGCACCCGCGCCGTGCTGGCGGTGACGCTGATCACGATGGTGGCCGAGATCGCTGGCGGCTGGCTGACCGGTTCGATGGCCCTGCTGGCCGATGGCTGGCACATGGGAACGCATGCACTGGCGCTGGGCGTGGCCACGGTGGCCTACGCGTTGGCACGGCGCCACGCACGCGACACCCGCTATGCCTTCGGTACCTGGAAGATCGAGGTCTTGGGCGGCTTTGCCAGTGCACTCGTGCTGGCGATCGTGGCGGTGGGCATCGCCTTCGAGTCGGCACTGCGGCTGTGGCACGGTGCGCCCATCGACGCGGCCACCGCGCTGTGGGTGGCTGGCATCGGCTTGGCGGTCAATCTGGTGTCGGCATGGCTGCTGCATGGCGCAGATGACGCGCCGCATGACCACGGCCATGCCGCGCACGACCATGCACGCGGCCACGCGCATGAACATTCACATCATGACCACCACTCGGCACCCCATGCGCATTCTGACCACCCCGTCGCCACCGCCGACGGTGGCCACGACCTGAACCTGCGCGCTGCCTATGTGCACGTGCTGGCCGATGCGCTGACCTCGGTGCTGGCGATCCTCGCGCTCGCGGCGGCCTTGTGGCTGGGTTGGCAGTGGCTCGATCCCTTGGTCGGTGTCCTGGGGGCGGTAGTCATCGGGGTGTGGTCTGTCGGGCTGCTGCGCCAGACCGCTGCGGTGCTGCTTGACCGGGAGATGGACCACCCGCTGGTCGACCAGATCCGCACCGCCCTCGAGTCCGATGGCGATGCCCGGGTGGCCGACCTGCATCTGTGGCGCGTGGGCCGCCAGCAGTACGCGGCCATTGCCAGCATCGTTGCCGATGTCCCGCGGCCGTCAGCCGAGTACCGCGCGCGCCTGGCCGTCTATCCGGCCCTGGTGCACCTGTCGCTGGAGGTCAACCAGTGTCCGCAGGCAGCTCAGGCTTCGGCGGCTCTCAGCGCTTCCCACTGAGCCGGCGTGCCGACGTTTTCCCACGGTCCTCGGTAGACCTCAGCCGTCACGCGCTGAGCCCGCATCGCCGCAAACAACAGCGGACCGAGCGCGGCCCGACTGCCGGGCGCGATGCCGTCGAACAGCGACGCGCGGCAAAGCGCGATGTTCGCGTAGGTCCAACGTTGTCCGTCGGGCCCCACGCCATCGGCCAGGCCCACCCCGTCGGCGGACAAGCCGAAATCACCGTGTGGGTGGTACGGCGGGTTCGGCACCAGCCACAGGTGGGCGAGCCGATCGCTGGTGGCGAAACGCTGCGCCTGCGCGGCGTCGAAGCGAAAGCCCGGAATGTAGATGTCGCCTGACACGACCCAGAAGCAGTCGCCATCGGCCGAATCCGGCGCACCGCGCAGCAGCGGCAGCGCGGTCGCAATGCCGCCTGCGGTTTCGAGCGCACCGCCGTGGTCGCGGCCTTCCTGCGAGTAGCACAGCGACAAACCGAAACGCGCACCATCGCCCAGCGTGTCGACGATCTGATCTTCCAGCCAGGCGGTGTTGACGACCACCTCACGTGTGCCGTCACGTGCCAGCGCGTGGAGGTGCCATTCAATCAGCGGTTTGCCGCGCACCGGCAGCAAGGGCTTCGGCGTGACATCGGTCAGCGGGCGCATGCGCTCGCCGCGGCCGGCCGCCAGCACGATGGCTTTCATCAGGGAGCGCTCGATGGGCTGCTGTCGAGGGCAGCAATGGAGGTCAGGCACGACATTCACCCAATTATCGAGGCCTCCTAGAATCTAGGGTTTCTATCGACCGCCTCCTCAGGGACCCGCATGGCTTTCACCGCGTCAGACCAACCCACCTCCCTGATGGCCAATGCCATCCGCGCCCTGACGATGGACGCTGTGCAGCAGGCCAATTCCGGCCACCCTGGCGCGCCGATGGGCATGGCCGACATCGCGGTCGCGCTGTGGAGCCGGCACCTCAAGCACAACCCCGGCAACCCGCACTGGGCCGACCGCGATCGCTTCGTGCTGAGCAATGGCCACGGTTCGATGCTGATCTATGCGCTGCTGCATCTGACAGGCTATGCGCTGCCGATGAGCGAGTTGCGCAACTTCCGCCAACTGCACAGCAAGACACCAGGCCATCCCGAGGTCGGCATCACGCCAGGCGTCGAAACCACCACCGGTCCGCTGGGCCAGGGCATCACCAACGCGGTGGGCTTCGCACTGGCCGAAAAGCTGCTCGCAAGCGAATTCAACCGCTCGGGTCACACCATCGTCGACCACCACACCTACGCCTTCCTCGGTGACGGTTGCCTGATGGAAGGCATCAGCCATGAAGCCTGCGCACTGGCCGGCGCCTGGAAGCTGAGCAAACTGATCGCGCTGTACGACGACAACGGCATCAGCATCGACGGACAGGTCAAGCCCTGGTTCATCGATGACACACCGAAGCGCTTCGAGTCGTATGGCTGGAACGTCATCGCGAATGTCGATGGCCACGATGTCGATGCGGTCGATGCTGCGATCGCCAAGGCAAAGTTGGCGGACAAGCCCACGCTGATTTGCTGCAAGACCACCATCGGCAAAGGCTCGCCGAACCGCGGTGGCACCGCCAAGGCGCACGGCGAGGCCCTGGGTGCTGAAGAAATCAAGCTGACCCGCGAAGCGCTGGGCTGGTCGTCGGAGCCCTTCGTGATCCCCGAAACCGTCTACGAGCATTGGGACGCGCGCCACAGCGGCCTCGCCGCCGAAACGGCCTGGGTCGATGCCTTTGAGGCTTACGGCAAGGCCTACCCCGAACTGGCGCTGGAGTTCGTGCGCCGTGTCGAGGGCCA
>CANHOE010000152.1 GCA_947462175.1 Burkholderiales bacterium
GGACAGGCCCCTCGACATTGCGAATGCCGCGCTCGACCACGCGCGAAAGCATTACTTCGATGTGTTGCTGGTCGACACCGCCGGGCGGCTCGCCATCGACGAAGTGCTCATGGCCGAGATCAGTGCCTTGCATGCGGCGCTGAAGCCGATCGAGACATTGTTCGTCGTCGATGCGATGCAGGGTCAGGACGCGATCAACACCGCGAAGGCGTTCAAGGAGGCGCTGCCGCTGACCGGCATCGTGCTGACCAAAATGGACGGTGACTCGCGCGGCGGCGCGGCGCTGTCGGTGCGGCAGATCACTGGCGCACCGATCAAGTTCGCCGGCGTCAGCGAGAAAATCGACGGGCTCGAAGTCTTCGATGCCGAGCGCCATGCCGGGCGCATCCTCGGCATGGGCGACATCGTGGCCCTGGTCGAGCAGGTGACGCAGGGCGTTGACATCGCTGCGGCACAGAAGCTCGCCGACAAGGTCAAGTCAGGCGATGCATTCGACCTGAACGACTTCCTGGAACAGATCTCGCAGATGAAGAAGATGGGCGGCCTGGCCGGGCTGATGGACAAGCTGCCGTCGCAGATGACGGCCAAGGCCGGCAACGTCGACATGGACAAGGCAGAGCGCGACGTGCGCCGCATGGAAGGCATCATCTGCTCGATGACGCCACTGGAGCGCCGTAAACCCGAACTGCTGAAAGCCACCCGCAAACGCCGCGTGGCGGCCGGCGCCGGCGTTCACGTTCAGGAAGTGAATCGCATGCTCAACCAGTTCGAGCAGATGCGCGACATGATGAAGAAGATGAAAGGGGGCGGCATGATGAAGATGATGAAGCGCCTGGGTGGCATGAAGGGCATGGGCGGGCTGCGCTGATCGCCTGCCACAACGTCCTCACCCCAGCAGGGCCGTCGCGAATTCGCGTGCGTCGAAGGTCTCCAGGTCTTCGAGCTTTTCGCCGACACCGATGAAGTAGACCGGCACAGGTCCGGTGGCGCCACCCTCACCGGCACCGCGGCCTCGCTCGAGTGCCCATAGCGCAATCGCAGCCAGCACGCCGCCTTTGGCCGTGCCATCGAGCTTGGTGACGATCAGTCCCGTCAGTTGCAAGGTGTCGTCGAAGGACTTGACCTGCGCCAGCGCGTTCTGCCCGGTGTTGCCATCAACCACCAGCAGCACCTCGTGTGGTGCGCCGGACTGAGCCTTGCCGATCACGCGCTTGACCTTGCGCAGCTCTTCCATCAGGTGCAGTTGCGTCGGCAACCGGCCCGCAGTGTCGGCGATCACCACGTCACAGCCGCGCGCCTTGCCGGCAGTCACCGCGTCGAAGGTCACCGACGACGGATCGCCGCCATCCTGGCTGACGATCTCGACGCCATTGCGCCCAGCCCAGACGGCGAGCTGCTCCTTGGCGGCCGCGCGAAAGGTATCGGCCGCAGCCAGCAACACCTTTTGCCCGCTCTCGGCGAGATGCCGCGTCAGCTTGCCAATGCTGGTGGTCTTTCCGGCGCCGTTGACGCCGACGACCATGATCACCGTCGGCGTGTGTTCGCCGACCGTGAGGGGTTGCTGCAGCGGCAGCAGCAGGTCGGTGATCGCGTCGGCCAACAAGGACTTCACAGCAGAAGGCTCGGTGACACGACCTTCCTTGACGCGCCGCTTCAGGTCGACCAGCAGGTACTCGGTGGCCTTGACGCCGGCGTCGGCCATCAGCAACGCAGACTCCAGATCCTCATACAGCGCGTCGTCGATCTGCGTGCCGGTGAACACCTGCGCGATGCCTGAGCCTGTCTTGCGAAGTCCCGAGCGCAGCTTGTCGAGCCAGCTCTTGCGTTCTGCGACAGGTGCTGCGGCGGTCGCAGCCGTCGGGACGGCAGTGTCGGGCGCGAGTTCGGACGTGGCAGCCGGAGCGACCACCGTGGGCTCGACCGATGGTGTCTTCTTCTTGAAAAAGCTGAACATGCGTGAGGCGTCGTGCGAGCACGAGAGAAGCGCGGATATGAACCCCATGAAAGTCACCCACCAGCTCGGCCGGGTGCTCTCTGTGACCGCTCGCGGGCGGCTATACTAATGGGCTTGGGGCGCTTTAGCTCAGTCGGTTAGAGCGACGGAATCATAATCCGCAGGTCCGGGGTTCGAATCCCTGAAGCGCCACCAGATTCCCGACCGGCTCCGCGTCTTCACGACACGGAGCCGTTTTTGTCTGTGCGACAGGGCGGTGACCCCAGGTCCGCTCCCCGTTCCGAAGTACACCACCGCCAATGGACGCTGCCATAGACCGCCGTCGCGCTTTGTTCTTCGCTCTGATGATTGCCATCGCGGCGCCGGCTGGGTCGCAGGAATTGGCGCGCGAGTTCCCGCTGACAGCGCTGCGCGGAGTGGTGGCTTTCAGCGGACCACCCGCGGTGATGCTCAATGGCGCCCAGGCGCTGTTAGCGCCCGGCGCGCGTCTGCACGGCACCGATAACTTGCTGGTGTTGCCCACCACGTTGACGGGTAGCAGCCATACCGTTCACTACACGATCGAAGACACGACGGGAATGATCAAGGAGTTGTGGATCCTCCGCGAGGCTGAACGCAAGAACAAGCCGTGGCCCAAAACGGTCGAAGAGCGCCAGGCCTGGAACTTCAACCCTGCGACGCAGACCTGGACCAAGCCATGAGTGCGCCCGTTGTCGCCAAGAAGGTCTTCATCAAGACCTTCGGCTGCCAGATGAACGAGTACGACTCGGACAAGATGGTGGACGTGCTGCGAGAGGCGCAGGGCTATGAGCCGACGGCAGACGTGGAGCAGGCCGACCTGATTCTCTTCAACACCTGCTCGGTGCGCGAGAAGGCGCAAGAGAAGGTGTTCAGCGACCTCGGCCGCGTCAAGCACTTGAAGGCCAAGGGCGTGCTGATCGGTGTCGGGGGCTGCGTGGCCAGCCAGGAAGGCGCAGCCATCATCGAGCGCGCACCCTATGTGGACGTGGTTTTCGGGCCTCAGACGCTGCACCGCCTGCCCGAGTTGCTGACCCGCCGCGCTGACCAGCAGCGCGCGCAGGTCGACATCAGTTTCCCTGAGATCGAGAAGTTCGATCACCTGCCACCGGCACGTGTCGAAGGCGGCAGCGCCTATGTGTCGATCATGGAAGGCTGCTCGAAGTACTGCAGCTATTGCGTCGTGCCTTACACGCGTGGCGAAGAGGTGTCACGGCCGTTCGACGATGTGCTGGTCGAGGTGGCCGGCCTGGTCGACCAGGGCGTCAAGGAGATCACGCTGCTGGGCCAGAACGTCAACGCCTACCGCGGGACCATGGGCACCAGCGGCGAAATCGCCGATTTCGCATTGCTGATCGAATATGTGGCCGAGATCCCCGGAATCGAGCGCATCCGCTACACCACCAGCCACCCGAACGAGTTCACGCAGCGGCTGATCGACGTCTACGCAAAGGTGCCGCAGCTCGTCGACCACCTGCACCTCCCCGTGCAACATGGCAGCGACCGCATCCTGATGGCGATGAAGCGCGGCTACACCGCCATGGAATACAAGAGCACGGTGCGCAAGCTGCGCGCGGTGCGGCCGCACCTCAGCCTGTCCAGCGACTTCATCGTGGGCTTCCCCGGAGAAACCGAGGATGACTTCACCAAGATGATGAAGCTGATCGATGACGTCGGCTTCGACACGAGTTTCAGCTTCGTCTACAGCCCGCGGCCAGGTACGCCAGCGGCCAATCTCCAAGACGACACGCCTCAGAGCGTCAAGCTGCAACGGCTGCAGCACCTGCAGGCCACCATCGAAGCCAACGCGCAGCGCATCAGCCAGGCCATGGTCGGCAGCCGTCAGCGCATTCTGGTCGAAGGGCCGTCGCGCAAGGACCCGGATGAACTGATGGGCCGTACCGTGTGCAACCGCAAGGTTAACTTCAAGGGCGCGCCGCGCCTGGTCGGCACATTGATCGACGTGACCGTGACCCAGGCCAATCCGAATTCACTGCGCGGCGAAGCTGTCGTGGCCTGATACGTGGGCTCAAGCGTTCAGCGGCCGCGCATGCGCCACCAAAGGCTGACAGCGCAAGCCAGCACCATCGCGGCATACGTGACCATCTTGCCATCGCGGCCGGTGATGACCAGTCCGGCGATGCAGGCGAGCAGACTGGCCGCCGCCGCAGAGCACCCGAGTTGGATCCAGGGGATGGTGCGCAACGGGCCGCGCCACAGCCATTTGGCGGCCGTGGCACTGATCACGCCCAGCAAAATCGCAGGTGCAGCAAAATCGCAGATGTGCCAGAAAAGGTCGAGAAAATTCATGGTGCGGTCGGTTCATCGCGAGGTACCGCAGCGCTTCGGGTGTTTCAGGCTGGGCGTGAACTGCGAATTGCTGTAAATTTTGCCTGACAGATATGAGCGTCTTCACTCTCGGACTAAACCATGCCACCGCGCCACTCGACCTGCGCGGTAGGTTCGCCTTCTCGGCCGAACAGCTGGCGCCGACGCTGCGCGCGTTCCGCCAGCGGCTGCAACGGTCGCCCGAAGCAGCGCTGGTCTCCACCTGCAACCGCACCGAACTGTATGTCGGCGCCGATGCCGGGCTGGTCGCACCGGCATTCGACTGGCTGGCCGAAGTCGGAGGTATGTCGGGTGCCGCACTGCGTGAACACGCCTACGTGCTGGAAAACGAAGCGGCGGCACGCCACGCCTTCCGAGTGGCCAGCGGGCTCGATTCGATGGTGCTGGGCGAACCGCAGATCCTCGGCCAGATGAAACAGGCGGTACGCGAAGCCGACACCGCAGGCACGCTGGGCACCACCTTGCACCAGATGTTCCAGCGCTCGTTCGCGGTCGCCAAGGAAGTGCGCACCTCAACAGAGATCGGCTCCCATTCGATCAGCATGGCCGCGGCTTCAGTGCGGCTGGCCTCTCAGTTGTTCGAGGATCTGAGCGAACTCAAGGTGCTGTTCGTCGGTGCCGGCGAGATGATCGAACTCGTTGCCACGCACTTCGCCGCGAAGAAGCCGCGTTCGATGGCCTTGGCCAACCGCACCCGCGAGCGCGGCGAGAAGCTTGCGAGCAAATTCAACGCTGAAGTGTTGCCACTGGCAGATCTGCCGCAACGCCTGGCCGAGTTCGATGTGGTGATTTCATGCACTGCCAGCACCCTGCCGATCATCGGCCTGGGCGCAGTCGAACGTGCGTTGAAGGCACGCAAGCGCCGGCCGATTTTCATGGTCGATCTGGCGGTACCGCGTGACATCGAGCCCGAAGTCAGCCGCCTCTCCGACGTGTACCTGTACACCGTCGACGATCTGTCGTCGCTGGTGCAGATCGCCGGCGAAAAGCGACAGGCAGCGGTGCAGCAGGCCGAAGCCATCATCGAGACGGGCGTCCAGGGTTTCGTCAACTGGCTGGGCCAGCGCGGCACAGTGCCGTTGATTCAGGCGCTGAACGCCCAGGCCGACGAGTGGCGTGCCAGCGAAATTGCCCGTGCACGCAAATTGATCGCCAAGGGCGAGAGCATCGACGCAGTGCTCGAGTCCATGTCGCGTGGACTGACTCAGAAGCTGCTGCACGGCGCGATGGTCGAATTGAATTCCACCGCCAGCGAGCACCGCGCCGAACTGACGCACACCGTGTCACGGTTGTTCTTGCGCAACGGCCCAGGCGCCAGCAGGGCCGAACCTGCGGCGCCAGTGCCCAGCCGCGATACCGACGCCTTGTTGTAGCCGACGCGTCACCGCATTGGACGATGGCGCCGAGCGTGTCCGCACGCCGCACCTGCCATCTCGCTTCGGCAGTGCCTCGGACACCCCATGAAAGACTCTCTTCGACAACAGCTCGAACGCCTGACCTTGCGACTCAATGAGTTGCAAGCCACGTTGAACGACCCTGCGCTGTCGCACGACATGAACCGCTTCCGCGCGGTCAACCGCGAGTACGCCGAAGTTGGTGGCGTCGTCGATCTGTTTCGACAATACGAGGCACGCGAACACGATTCTGCAGCCGCGCAAGCCATCCTCGAACGCGCTGACGACGACCCGGAGATGGCGGGATTTGCGCGAGACGAGCTGGCCAGCGCAAACGCCGAGATCGATCGCCTGCACGAGGCGCTTCAGACCGCGCTGCTGCCTCGCGACCCCGACGACGCACGCAACGCATTCGTCGAAGTCCGCGCGGGGACCGGTGGCGACGAATCGGCGCTGTTTGCCGCCGACATCGCCCGCATGTACCTGCGCCACGCCGAACGCCAGGGCTGGCGCACCGAAGTGATGTCGGAAAGCGTGTCCGACCTCGGTGGCTACAAGGAGGTGGTGATCCGAATCGAGGGCGATGGTGTCTATGCGCACCTGAAATTCGAGTCCGGCGGGCACCGGGTGCAACGCGTTCCGGTCACGGAAACGCAGGGCCGCATCCACACCAGCGCATGCACGGTCGCTGTACTGCCAGAACCCGATGAAGCCGAGGAAGTTCAGCTGAACCCCGCTGATTTGCGCATCGACACCTTTCGCGCCAGCGGCGCTGGCGGCCAGCACGTCAACAAGACCGACAGCGCGATCCGCATCACCCACCTGCCGACCGGGCTGGTCGCCGAATGCCAGGACGACCGCTCGCAGCATCGCAACAAGGCGAA
>CANHOE010000153.1 GCA_947462175.1 Burkholderiales bacterium
ATCTACCTGATCAAGGAGGTGCTCGAAGGCGCTGTGCCCACCCGCAAGACGCAGTCCCACCTCGATCGCTGCCTGACCTGCCGCAACTGCGAGACCACCTGCCCCTCGGGTGTGCAGTACGGCAACCTGGTCGATATCGGCCGCAGGCTCGTCGACAAGAAGGTCGAGCGCCCGCGCGGTGAGAAAGCGGTGCGCTGGCTGCTGAAGGAGGGGCTGACCTCGCCCCTGTTCGACCCGGCCATGAAGCTCGGCCAGCTGGTGCGCCCGCTGCTGCCGGCGTCCCTGAAGAGCAAGGTGGCCCCCAAGCCGAGCGCTTCCGAGCGAGCGACGTCGCACCGCTGGCCGAAGCGTGAGCACCCGCGCAAGGTGCTGCTGCTGATGGGCTGCGTGCAGCCTACGATGCTGCCCAACATCAACAGCGCTACGGCGCGCGTGCTCGATGTGGCTGGCATTCAGACAGTGGTGGCCGAAGAGGCTGGCTGCTGCGGCGCGATCCGCAGCCACCTGGGCGATCACGAAGGCGGCTTGGCCGACATGCGCCGCAACATCGACGCCTGGTGGCCCAGCGTGCTGGCCAACAAGGTCGAAGCGATCGTGATGAACGCGTCGGGCTGCGGTGCCACGGTCAAGGAATACGGGCACGCGCTGGCACACGATGAAGCCTATGCAGACAAGGCCCGACGCATCAGCGAGCTGACGAAGGACCTGAGCGAGCTGCTGCCTGAACTCGTGCCGGCACTGAAATCGCGAATTCATCGCAAGCCCACGGAACGTTTGGCCTTCCATCCACCCTGCACCCTGCAGCATGGCCAACAGCTTCGCGGCGGCGTCGAGATGCACCTTGGCGCGCTGGGGTTCGATGTGCAGATCTCACCGAGCGAAAGCCACCTGTGCTGCGGTTCGGCTGGCACCTATTCGGTCTTGCAGCCCGAACTGGCGTACCAACTGCGCGACCGCAAGCTGGCGAATCTGGCGGAGGTCGGGGCTCAGACCATCGTGTCGGCGAACATCGGGTGCATCCAGCACCTGCAGTCGGGCACGACCTCGCCGGTGCGGCACTGGGTGGAGGTGCTCGACGAGGCGTTGCAGGGAACGGCGCCCGTCTAACCTGGGCGCAGGCGGCCTGGACCGGAGTCGCTCAGGTGGCCTGACGTCGCCGGGCGAACTGGCCGAGGGCGGCGACGCCCAGAAGCATCAGCAGCCCAGTGGCCGGCTCAGGCACCGGGCTGGTCAGCTGCGTGAAGCTGAACTTGCCGTAAGCCAAGCCGGAACCGGTGCTTTGGTCGTCGAAAACCAGCTTCGTGACACCGCTGAATGCGCTGAAATCCACGACACCGTCGGCAGTGTCAACTTGCTGACTACCAAGGAGCGAACTGCCTGCGTATGCTGAGATCGTGACGCTGTCACCCTCATCAAAGCCAATCGCTTGCAAGCTCAACTGGTTGACAGCGGTCGTGAAGCTGATCTCCAAGTCGCCGGTGCACGATGTGCTGGACGACGTGGTGAATGCTGAACAGACTGAGCCACCCTGGCCGAGGAAGTACTCGTTCGTGTACAGCACCGTGCCGGTGCCGCTGATCAGCGCTTCCGCCAGGCTCGCCGACGAACTTCCGAGATTGCCGGAGCTGAGCGATTCGAAACTCAGGGTCGCGGCCGACGCCGACGCGCAGGCCAGCACGGTGGACAGCAGGATCGTGGCAGCGCGGAAGTGGGTCATGGCGGGACGTTCAACCTAGGGTCAACCCGCATGGTCCATCGGGGGTCCCGGCGGGTCAACCCCCCGATTCCGGGGGGTTGCGTGGCAGATGCCACGCCGGCACCTCAGCGCTGCAAGTGCCGGTACACCGTGGTCTCGAAATCGACGAATCCCGGGTACGAAGACACGTCCTGGAACGGCAGGATCTGCGAGCCCCAGTAGCCGCCGATGCCGTTGCGGCGATCGATCCAGTAGAACAGATTGGCGAGACCCGCCCACATCAGTGAGCCGGCCGGACGCCCCGAGGGTGTCGGCTCCTCGTTGACCTGGAAGGTGTAGGCCCACGACTTCGTCAGGCCAGGGAAGAATTCGCCGGCGTTCGACAGCGACGGGATCGAGGTGATCCAGCCGCCCGACTTCAGCGCACCCAGGCCGTTGCGCGACATCTGCTCGACGGTTTCCGGCTTCAGTACGCGGCCGTTCGAGCCGACGCCGTCGTTGAGGATCATGCGGATGAACTTCATGTAATCGGCCACCGTCGAGTACAGCCCGTGGCCGCCCATGTCCATCTCGGGCGGCTGGGGCAGCACCAGGTCGGGCAGCGGCGTCAGCTTGCCGTCCATCGCGCGGTCGTGGATCACCGCGCGGCGGGCCTGCATCGAGGGCGTCATCACGAAGCTGGTGTCGCTCATGCCCAGCGGCGCCAGCACGCGTTCCTGCATTACCTCGCCAAGCCGCTTGCCGCGCACCGCCTCGACCACCTTGCCGACCCAGTCGATGTTGACGCCGTAGCCCCACTGGCTGCCCGGATCGAACAGCAGGCAGGTCTTGATGGAAGCGAAGGTGCTCGACACCACCGACGGGATGCCCAGCGCGCCGCGCAGCTTCAGGTCGTCGTGGCTGAAGAATTCATAGCTGAAGCCGGCGGTGTGCAGCATCAGGTGGTCGATCGTGATGTCGCGCTTCGGTGCCCGCAACTTGGGCTGGCCGCTGGCGTCGAAACCCTCGAGCACCTGGATCTCGGCGATCTCGGGCACGTACTTCTTGACCGGGTCGTCCAGGCGCACCTTGCCCTCTTCCACCAACTGCATCAGCGTCGTGCCGGTGATGGCCTTGCTGGTCGAGAAGATGGCCATCACCGAATCGGTGGTCATCGGCGCGTCGCCACCCAGCGACCGCCGACCGGCCGCGCCCTCGTAGAAATTGCCGTTGCGATCGGTGGCCATCGCGACCACGCCGGGCGCGCCGCCTGCAGCGCCCACGGTGTTGGCCAGCACCGCATCGGCGGCTTGCTTGAGTCTGTCTTTCATCGGTGTCTCCTGGGTCTGCGGGCGTGGAGGGTGCGGCTGACCGGCGTCGCCCTGAAGCCGGGAAGCATCCCGGCACTCTAGAACATCGGAGCGAGTCCCGGGCCGTGGACAATCCCGCCTCCCCCGGCCTGCCGCTCAAACCGCCGGTCGTCTCATGCAGCCCTGGAAAGAAGAAACAGTTTGTTCAAGAACCTGACGGTGTATCGCGTGGGCCCCGAATGGCAGGCCACGCTGGCGCAGATCGAAGAAGCCCTTGAGGGGGCGCGATTTCTCGAATGCGGGGCGACGCAACCGCAGTCGCTCGGCTGGGTGCCCCCGCGCGGCACCGAACATGCGCCGCTGATCGAAGCCGTTGGCGGCCAGTGGCTGCTGATGTTGATGGTCGAGCGCAAGGCCTTGCCATCGGCCGTGGTGAAGCGTCGCACCGACGAGCTGGCGCAGCAGGTCGAACAGGCCAGCGGACGCAAGCCGGGCAAGAAGCAGACGAAGGAGCTGAAGGAGCAGGCCACCCTGGAGCTGCTGCCGATGGCCTTCACCAAGCGCGCCACGCTGAAGGTGTGGATTGACGCGAAGCAGCGGCTCCTGATGGTCGATGCCAGCAGCCCGGCGCGGGCGGGCGAGGTGGTGACGCAGCTGATCAAGTCGCTCGATGGCCTGACGCTGACGCCGCTGCAGACCACCGAATCGGCCTCGGTCGCGATGTCCGACTGGCTGCTGACCGGCGAGCCGCCGGCGGCCTTCTCGGTCGACCGCGAGTGCGAGCTGAAGTCGGAAGACGAGATGAAGTCGGTGGTGCGCTATGCCCGCCATCCGCTGGACATCGACGAGGTGCGCCAGCACATCTCCACCGGTAAGCGGCCGACGCGGCTGGCGCTGACCTGGCAGGGTCGGGTGTCTTTCGTGCTGACCGAAACCGGGCAGATCAAGAAGATCGACTTCCTCGACGTGGTGTTCGAAGGGCGTGTGCGGACCGACAAGGCCGACGACGCCTTCGATGCCGATGCGGCGATCGCCACAGGCGAGCTGGTGCAACTGATCCCAGACCTGATCGATGCCTTGGGCGGTGAACTGGATGCCGCCGCACCGACTGCCACCGGCGTACCAACCATGTCATCCGGCGCGCGCGCCTTCACACCGGTGGCTTGATCGCCGTTTGACCGATCGTCACGCGGCCAGCCATGATTCGCGTGCCATGACCACCCCCACCCATCTTCTCGCGTTCGACCAGGGCACATCCAGTTCGCGCAGCATCGTGTTCGACCGCAGCGGGCGCATCGTCGCCAGCGCGCAGCGCGAGTTCAGGCAGATCTACCCGCAGCCCGGATGGGTCGAGCATGATCCGATCGAGTTGTGGACCACACAGCTGGCCACCGCGCGTGAAGCCATGGCATCTGCGCGCCTGGCTGCATGCGACATCGCGGCGATCGGCATCACCAACCAGCGCGAAACCACGGTGGTATGGAACCGCCGCACGGGGGAGCCCGTTCACAACGCCATCGTCTGGCAGGACCGCCGCACCGCGGCGACCTGCAGCGCGTTGCGCGAGCGCGGTCTGGAAGACCTGTTTCGCCAGCGCACCGGACTGCTGCTCGACCCGTACTTCTCAGGCACCAAGCTGAAGTGGATCCTCGATGAAGTTCCCGGCGCGCGCATTGCCGCCGAGCGCGGTGAGCTTGCATTCGGCACGGTGGACACCTGGCTGTTGTGGCAACTGACGCGCGATCAGCCCGGCGGCCCGGTGCACGCCACCGACATCAGCAATGCGTCGCGTACGCTGATGCTGAATGTGCACACCGGCCAGTGGGATGACGAGTTGCTGGAGGCGCTGGACGTTCCGCGCGAGCTGCTGCCCGAAGTGCACCCGTCGAGCCACCTTTATGGGCACGCGCGTGCCGAGCTCTTGGGTGCACCGATTGCGATAGGCGGCATGGCGGGCGATCAGCAAAGCGCACTCTTCGGGCAGGCCTGCTTCCAATCGGGCTTGGCGAAGAACACCTACGGCACGGGCTGCTTCATGCTCATGCACACCGGCGCCACTTCCCAGTCGTCGACCCACGGCCTGATCACCACCCGCGCAGCGCAGCCCACCACAGGGGCGCAGTTTGCGCTGGAGGGCAGCGTGTTCATCGGTGGTGCCGTGGTGCAGTGGCTGCGCGACGGGCTGCATGCCATCGACCGCAGCGCAGCCGTGCAGACGCTGGCCGAAAGCGTGCCCGACAGCGGCGGCGTGATGTTCGTGCCGGCCTTCACCGGCCTCGGCGCACCGTACTGGCAGCCCGAAGCGCGCGGCGCGATCGTCGGGCTGTCGCGCGGCAGCACCGTGGCGCACATTGCCCGCGCGGCGCTCGACAGCATCGCCTTCCAGAGTGCGACCCTGCTGCAGGCGATGAGCCGTGATGCGGTCGCTGCTGGCGGCGTATCTGTCGCGGAGTTGCGGGTGGACGGCGGTGCGTGCGTCAACGACCTGCTGATGCAGTTTCAGGCGGACTTGCTGGGCATCCCTGTGGTGCGCCCGCAGGTCATCGAGACCACCGCGCTTGGTGCTGCGTACCTCGCAGGACTTGGCTGCGGCCTGTACGCGGGGCTCGAAGAGCTCAGCGCACAGTGGCGCGCCGAGCGCCGATTCGAACCCCGCATGCCGCGCAACCGCGTGGCCGAACTGATGGCCCATTGGGAGCACGCCGTACGGCAGACGATGGCGCCGTAGGCCGCGAAACCGGTCTTGGCGAGATCAATGCCGCCGTACAGAGTCGGCCCTGAACATCATCGCCAGCCTGCATGAATGCAGGCGATTCGGAGAAAACGACGATTGCAGAGATTGCAAGATTTCGGTCCAGTCAATCAATATCAGTTCGTTGCAAACTGCATCGAGGTACCGATGGATCCGAAGCCAGTCGACGAGCGTTGTGATCACGACCTGTTCCGCACCGAACGGGTCAACCTCATCGACCACCGCCACGAACTGGTTCGGCTCGGGGATCTGATCGATTGGCAACCCTTCGCCGACGAATGGAGCCCACAGTTCGTCTCCACCACCGGGCGCTGCTTCCAGCACGATCTGCCCTGTGATCCGTCGAGCCTTGTGCGCTGGCGCCAGCGCATTGGCGAGGCCGGCTATGGGTGGCTGCTGGCTCAGTCCATCGAAGCGGCCACCAAGGATTGCGTCTTCAAGCGCGCAAGCCTGGATGAGGTCGTGCTGGACAGAACGTGCAGTCAAAGGCGATTGCCCACTCTCCACCTACAGCCGATGGCTCAACCGTGCCTGCGAACAGCTTCTCGATATGGCAGGAGGTGGCGGCACCACGCTGCGCCAGAGCTACGCGCGGGTGTGCAAGGCCGCCGAGCACCAAGCGGGCCGACACGCCGACGCCAGGCAGTACCGCCGCGTGCAGCGCAAGGGAGGTGCGATCACTGGCACGCTCAAACACAAGATCGAGATCGCGCCGCGCCTGCACGCCCAGTCGGCGCGACTAGAAGAACAATCCGTACGCGCTACATGCCCCCGAGGCGGGGTGCATCGTCAAAGGCAAGGTCAGGACGCCGTACGAATTCGGAGTGAAGGTCTCGGCGGC
>CANHOE010000154.1 GCA_947462175.1 Burkholderiales bacterium
CGGTGTCTACCAGTTTCACCACCCGGGCGCGCTCGAAAAAAAGCCTCGTCTGATACGAGGCTTACAGAATACTGGAGGCGCGGCCCAGAGTCGAACTGGGCTAATCGGATTTGCAATCCGGTGCATAACCGCTTTGCTACCGCGCCATGCGGGTCGCCGACCCGAGGACGAAAAAGGGAAGCCAGTGCTTCCCTTTTTCTATTTACTGGAGCGGGAGACGAGGCTCGAACTCGCGACCTCAACCTTGGCAAGGTTGCGCTCTACCAACTGAGCTACTCCCGCATACGCGACACAACACACATCGCGTCTCGCAGTATACATCGAAACCACGTCGTGGCCGACTGAAATCAACTCAATGCTTCATCGGATCCTGTGTTGCTGTGGGCGGCACCGCTGCCACCACGGCGGCCTCGGGCTTGGCATCTTCGGCCTTCACCGTTTCGTCATCTGGCAGCGGTTGAGGCATGCTTTGCAATGCCACTTCCAGCACTTGGTCGATCCACTTCACCGGCACGATCTCCAGATGATTCTTCACGTTCTCCGGAATGTCCTGCAGGTCCTTCACGTTCTCTTCCGGAATGATCACCGTCTTGATGCCCCCACGGTGAGCTGCGAGCAGCTTTTCCTTGAGCCCGCCGATCGCGGTGACCTCGCCGCGCAGCGTGATCTCACCGGTCATTGCCACATCGGCGCGCACTGGGATGCCCGTCAGTGCGGAGACGAATGCGGTGGTCATCGCAGCACCGGCGCTCGGCCCGTCCTTTGGCGTCGCACCGTCGGGCACATGGATGTGAATGTCGCGCTTCTCGAACAGTTCGTCCTTGATGCCCAAGCGCCTCGCGCGTGAACGAACCACCGAGCGGGCCGCTTCGACAGATTCCTTCATCACGTCGCCGAGCGAACCCGTGCGGATGATCACCCCCTTGCCCGGCATCATGGCTGACTCGATGGTGAGCAAGTCGCCACCCACCTCGGTCCACGCCAGACCCACGACCTGACCGACTTGGTTCTGCTTAGTGGCCTGCCCGTAGTCGTACTTGCGCACGCCGAGAAAGTCGTTCAGGTTGTCAGCTGTGACGATGACCTTGTCGGTGACCTGTTTGAGCTGGATGCTCTTGACCACCTTGCGGCAGATCTTCGACACCTCTCGCTCGAGCGAGCGCACGCCGGCCTCGCGGGTGTAGTAGCGGATGATCCCGCGCACAGCCGCTTCGGTCACTTCCATCTCAGCGTCCTTGACGCCATTGTTCTTGGCCTGCTTCGGCAGCAGATAGCGCTGCGCGATGTTGACCTTCTCGTCTTCGGTGTAGCCCGACAGCCGGATCACCTCCATCCGGTCCAGCAGCGCAGGCGGGATGTTCATCGAATTCGACGTTGCGATGAACATCGTGTCGCTCAAATCGAAATCGACCTCGACGTAATGGTCGCTGAAGGTATGGTTTTGCTCCGGGTCGAGCACCTCTAGCAGAGCACTTGACGGGTCACCGCGGAAGTCCATGCCTAGCTTGTCGATTTCATCCAGCAGGAACAGCGGGTTGCGCGTGCCGACCTTGCTCAAGCTCTGCAGCACTTTGCCCGGCATCGAGCCAATATAAGTGCGGCGATGGCCGCGAATCTCGGCTTCGTCACGCACCCCGCCTAGCGCCATACGCACGAACTTGCGTCCGGTTGCGCGCGCCACGCTCTGCCCGAGCGAGGTCTTGCCGACGCCAGGAGGCCCAACCAGGCAAAGAATGGGTGCCTTGACCTTATCGACGCGCTGCTGTACCGCGAGATATTCGAGGATTCGGTCCTTGACCTTCTCGAGCCCGTAGTGGTCTTCGTTCAGCACCGCCTCAGCAAACGCCAAGTCGTGCTTGATCTTGGTCTTCTTCGTCCAGGGCAGATTGACCAGCGTGTCGATGTAGTTGCGCACCACCGTGGCTTCTGCGGACATTGGCGACATCAGCTTGAGCTTCTTGAACTCGGCATCGGCCTTCTTGCGCGCCTCTTTCGGCATCTTGGCGGCGATGATCTTCTTTTCCAGTTCCTCCATGTCGGCGCCTTCTTCGCCGTCACCGAGCTCCTTCTGGATCGCCTTCACCTGTTCATTCAGGTAGTACTCGCGCTGGCTCTTCTCCATCTGGCGCTTGACGCGACCACGGATGCGCTTCTCGACCTGCAGGATGTCGACTTCGTGTTCGAGCTGTTCGAGCAGCTTTTCCAGCCGCTTGTCGACCGCAAACAAGTCGAGCACCGATTGCTTGTTTTCCAGCTTCAACGGCAGGTGCGCGGCGATGGTGTCGGCCAAACGGCCTGCGTCGTCAATGCCGGCGATCGAGGTCAGTATTTCCGGCGGAATCTTCTTGTTCAGCTTGACGTACTGGTCGAATTGTTGCGTGACCGCGCGGCGCAAGGCCTCGATCTCGGGTTTGGTGTCGACTTCCGGAGGCATCGGCGTGACATCAGAAACGAAGTACTCGCCGTTGTCTGTGATGCTGTGAGTGTGGGCGCGCTGGAGGCCCTCGACCAGCACCTTGACGGTGCCATCGGGCAGCTTGAGCATCTGCAAGATGGTAGACACGCAGCCGACCTCAAACATGTCGTCGGGCTTGGGCTCGTCCTTGCCCGCCGCCTTTTGTGCAACCAGCATGATCTGACGACCCGCTTCCATCGCCGATTCAAGTGCCTTGATCGACTTCGGGCGACCCACGAACAGCGGAATCACCATGTGAGGAAACACCACCACATCGCGCAAAGGCAGCAGTGGCAGTGTGATTTTTTCGGCAGGCAATACGGGATGTCCGGACATGAAAACCTCTCTTTCTCAAACCTATCTAGGGCTTGAGCTTCAGATTGCAAGGAGCAGCGCGGGGAGGGTCACCCCACACTGCAGACCGGATTCAACTCAGGCGCTGGCTTTCGCCTGTTCGCGATAGACGATCAGCGGCTTCGCGTTGTCGTCGATGGTGTGCTCGTCGAGCACCACCTTGACAACGCTTTCAAATGAAGGCAAGTCAAACATCGTGTCGTTGAGCGCTTGCTCCATGATCGATCGCAAGCCACGTGCCCCGGTTTTGCGAGCCAGTGCCTTGCGCGCGATGGCCGTCAGTGCCGATGGGCGAATCTCCAGGTCGACACCGTCCATGCTGAACAGCTTCTGGTACTGCTTGACCAGCGCATTCTTCGGCTCGGTGAGAATCTGTACCAGAGCGTCTTCGGTCAGTTCGCCGAGCGTGGCCATCACGGGCAGGCGTCCTACCAGTTCGGGAATCAGACCGAACTTGATCAAGTCCTCGGGCTCTGCCTCGCGGAAGACCTCGCTGACTTTGCGGTCGGCCTTGCTCTTCACATTCGCAGCGAAGCCGATGCCGGACTTCTCGGACCGGTTCTGGATGACTTTCTCCAATCCGTCGAAGGCGCCACCGCAGATGAACAGGATGTTTGTCGTATCGATCTGCAGGAAATCCTGGTTCGGATGCTTGCGTCCGCCTTGCGGAGGCACGCTGGCCATCGTGCCTTCGACCAGTTTCAGCAAAGCCTGCTGCACGCCCTCGCCTGACACATCGCGGGTGATCGACGGGTTGTCCGCCTTGCGGGAAATCTTGTCGATCTCATCGATGTAGACGATGCCGCGCTGCGCCTTTTCGACTTCGTAATTGCAATTCTGCAGAAGCTTCTGAATGATGTTCTCGACGTCCTCGCCAACATAACCAGCTTCGGTCAGCGTGGTGGCATCGGCGATCACGAAAGGCACATTCAGCAGCCGGGCCAGCGTTTGCGCCAGGAGTGTCTTGCCCGAGCCCGTCGGGCCAATCAACAGGATGTTGCTCTTCGACAGCTCGACCTCGTCTTTGTTGCGGCTCATGTGCTTGAGTCGCTTGTAGTGGTTGTAGACCGCCACAGCGAGTGTTCGCTTGGCTGGCTCCTGTCCAATCACGTACTGATCGAGGCTGGCCTTGATCTCGCTGGGGATCGGCAAGTCGGACTTGGCTGCCTTTGGGTCTGCAATCTCCGCCGGCACTTCGTCGCGAATGATGTCGTTGCACAACTCGATGCACTCATCGCAGATGAACACCGATGGACCCGCGATGAGCTTCTTCACCTCATGCTGGCTCTTGCCGCAGAAGGAGCAATACAGGACTTTTTCGCTCGAAGAGCCTTTTTTGTCGGCCATGAAAAGGTGCTACCGGTTAGCGAAAGTGCTGTTTCGATAATAGAACAAAAGAAAACGGGGCCTTGCGGTGAAGAAAGGCCCCGTTGGCTGCATTGATCAGGCGGTTTGCACCGATCAGGAACGCTTGGAGATCACCTCGTCGATCAGGCCATAGTCCTTTGCCTCGCCAGACGACATGAAGTAATCGCGCTCCGAATCGGCACGGATCTTCTCGATCGGCTGGCTGGTGCGTTCGGCCAGGATCTGGTTCAGGCTTTCACGCAATTTCAGGATCTCACGCGCCTGGATCTCGATGTCGGTGGCCTGCCCCTGCGCGCCGCCCGACGGCTGGTGAATCATCACTCGCGAATTGGGCAGCGCGAAACGCTTGCCCTTCGTACCAGCGGCCAGCAAGAAGGCGCCCATGCTGGCGGCAATGCCCATGCACAAGGTGGAGACATCAGGCTTGATGAAATTCATGGTGTCAAACACCGACAGGCCAGAGCTGACCGAGCCGCCGGGCGAGTTGATGTAGAGCGAGATGTCCTTGTCCGGGTTTTCGCTTTCCAGGAACAACAGCTGCGCGACCACGACGTTGGCAGACTGGTCGTTGACCGGGCCGACCAGGAAGATCACTCGCTCGCGCAACAGGCGCGAATAGATGTCGTAGGCGCGTTCGCCACGGCCGGATTGCTCAATGACCATGGGGACCATGCCCAGGCCTTGTGTGTCAAGTGCGCTCATGCGTTTTGTCCTTGTTGTGTTTATCCGCTTTGGGCCCAAGCGGACCCGTCCCACCGAATTATGTCGTCTCAGCCGCCATCGACGAGACACCCCAAAAGCAACAAGGGCACCGGCCTTGCAGCACGGTGCCCCGTCGAAGCGGCCGATGTTGATCAGCTGGCCATCAGTTCGTCGAAGGTCAAGGACTTGTCAATCACCTTGGCTCGCGTCATCACGAAATCGGTGACGTTGCTTTCGACCACCGTGGCCTCAACGTCCGCCATGCGCTGGCGGTCACCGAGGTACCAACTGAAGACCTCGGCGGGCTTCTCGTAACTTTGCGCCAGCTCCTGAATGTGCGCGTGCAACTGCTCCGGCTGCGGCTGCAAATTGTTCAGGCGGACCAGTTCGCCGACCACCAGGCCAAGGCGCACGCGGCGCTCAGCCTGTGGCAGAAAAACCTTGGGCGGAATCTGGTCCTTGGTGATCGACTTGTTGCCGCGCTGCTTCATGTCGGCCAGCGCGTTCTCGACCAAGCGATTGAGCTCGTCGTCCACCAGCACATTGGGCACGTCGAGTTCGCTCTGCTTGATCAGGGCATCCATCACCGAGGCCTTGTTGCGCACCTGGATGCGGGCCTTGACCTCGCGTTCAAGGTTGGCACGCACGTCCTTGCGCAAGCTGTCCACCGAGCCCTCGGCAATGCCCAGCGAGCGCGCGAACTCATCGGTCAGCTCGGGCAGATGAGACGCCTCAATGGCCTTGATGGTGACCAGGAAGTCGGCCTCCTTGCCGGCCAGCTCCTGCGTCTGGTAGGTCTGCGGGAAAGTCAGCGGGAAGGTCTTCGATTCGCCAACCTTCATGCCGCGAACAGCCTGGTCGAAGGTGTCGAGCATCTGACCCTCGCCGATCACGAACTGGAAGTCCGTGGCGGTGCCGAACTCAAACGGCACGCCGTCGAGCTTGCCTTCGAAGTCGATCGTCACGCGGTCGGTCTCTACGGCGTCTTCGCCTGCGGGACGAGCAGAAAAGGTTCGCCGCTGCTTGCGCAGGATGCCAATCGTGCGATCGATGGCAGCCTCGTCGACCTCAACAGCAAACCGCTCGACCTCGGCCTCTTCGAGATTGCCGATCTTCACTTCCGGAAACACCTCGAACAGCGCGTCAAAGGTCAGCTCATTGGTGTCGCCCGTGTTCTTCTCGACCAGACGCGGAGCACCAGCCACGCGCACGTTGGCCTCGGACACCGCCCTCGCGAAAGCCTTGCCGAGCTTGTCGTTGATCACTTCATTCTCGACAGACCTGCCGAAGCGCTTGGACAACACGCTCAGGGGCACCTTGCCAGGACGGAAGCCGTCAACCTTGGCGGTGCGTGAGATCTCCTTCAAGCGGGTGTTGATCTCACCGTTGATCGTTTCGGCGGACACGGTCAGCGTGATGCGCCGTTCCAGCTTTTCGAGGGTTTCGACGGTCACTGTCATGATCTGAAAACTTTCTATGAACGTTGTGTTGTGGCTGGTGCGCGGGGCGGGACTCGAACCCGCACACCATTGCTGGCGTCAGGACCTAAACCTGGTGCGTCTACCAATTTCGCCACCCGCGCGGGGCCGATTCAAACGACAGGAGCACGCGCTTCCATCAGACTCGA
>CANHOE010000155.1 GCA_947462175.1 Burkholderiales bacterium
CATCAATGACCTGCTGGCGCGGCTCGACCGCTCGATGGGCTCGCAAAAGCGCTTCCTGTCGGACGCGGCACACCAGTTGAAGACGCCGCTGGCCGGACTGCGCATGCAAGCCGAGCTGGCGCAGCGCGACATCGACGCCGGCCGGAGCGCGCCAGCCGACATCAAGCGGTCGCTGCGACAGATCGCGCTCTCCAGCGAGCGCGCGGCGCACATGGTCAACCAGCTGCTGTCGATGGCACGGTCTGAAGACCGGGATCACACGATCGCGCTGGTGCCGGTCGATCTGGCGGAGCTGGCGGTCGAGACGGTGCAGGACTTCGTGCCACGGGCCCTCGAGAAGCGCATCGATCTCGGTTACGAAGGTCCGGCGGTCGCCACGCCGGACAGCGGTGTGGCGGACGCATCCGTCGGCCTGAAGGTCTGGGGCCACCGGATGCTGCTGGGCGAGCTGATCCGCAACCTGGTCGACAACGCGCTGCACTACACGCCGGCCGGCGGCGTGGTCACGGTGCGGGTGATCGACGACCCGTTCAGTCAAGCAGTGACGATCCAGGTCGAGGACTCCGGGCCGGGCATCCCGCTGGCCGAGCGCGAGCAGGTGTTCCGCCCGTTCTACCGGCTGCTGGGAACGCAGGTGGACGGCTCTGGGCTGGGTCTGGCGATCGTGCGCCAGATTGCCACCCAGCACGGTGCCGAATTGCTTATCGCCGACGCCAACCTGCCGCCTCGCGAGCACCCGGGCGACCCGGCCGATGCCGCCTTCGGTCCCGGCGTGCGATTCACCCTGCGCTTTGCTGCGGTACGTGCGGTACCTGCAGACGACGGCGCTCCTACACTGGCCGGGAATGTCCCTGGAGAGCGCTGATGAATGCCCGCGACCCCTCGTTGCCCCCACCTCCACCCGAGGCGCCTGACCACGCCGCAGCCATCGCCGCGTTCTGCGACCGTACCTGGGACGAGGCCATCGTGCCGGCGCTGATCGACTACATCGCTATTCCCGCGAAGAGCCCGCTCTTCGATGCCGACTGGCAGTCCCATGGCCACATCGAACGCGTGATTCGTGAAGCTGCGCAATGGGTCGAGCGGCAGCCGGTGGCTGGTCTCAAGCTCGAAGTGGTGCGCCTGCCAGGCCGCACGCCGGTGATCTTTTTCGACGTGCCGGCGACCTGCGCTGGTGGGAATGCGAGCGATGCGCCCACGGTGCTGATGTACGGCCACCTCGACAAGCAGCCCGAGTTCAGCGGCTGGCGCAACGACCTCGGGCCCTGGACACCGAAGCTGGAGAACGGCCTGCTCTACGGCCGCGGCGGCGCCGACGACGGCTATGCCGTCTACGCCTCGTTGACCGCGATCATGGCGCTCGATGCGCAAGGCATCCCGCGCCCGCGCTGCGTCGGTCTGATCGAGAGCTGCGAGGAAAGCGGCTCGTTCGACCTGCCGGCCTACATCGACGCATTGAAGCCACAACTCGGCCGCGTCGGCCTGGTGGTGTGCCTGGACAGTGGCGCCGGCAACTACGACCAGCTGTGGCTGACCACCAGCCTGCGCGGCATGGTCAGCGGCGTGCTGAAGGTCGAGGTGCTGACCGAGGGCGTGCACTCGGGCGATTCGAGCGGCCTGGTGCCGTCGAGCTTCCGCATCCTGCGCCAGGTGCTCGACCGCCTGGAGGACTCGAAGACCGGCGAACTGCTGCCCGAGAGCTTCCACTGCGAGATCCCGGCCGACCGCGTCGAGCAGGCCCGAGCCACCGCACGGGCCCTGGGCGACGAGGTCTGGAAGCGCTTCCCATGGGCCTGTGGTGCGGATGGCGGGCCCAGCTTGCCCACCACCAGCGACCCGTTCGAGGCGCTGATCCGCCGAACCTGGAAGCCGACGCTCAGCGTCACCGGTGTCGACGGCTTTCCCGAGATGCGCAGCGCCGGCAATGTGCTGCGGCCCTACACCGCCTTCAAGCTGAGTCTGCGCCTGCCGCCGCTCGTGGATGGCAACGAGGCCGCAGCCAGGCTGAAGGTGCTGCTCGAGGACAACGCCCCGTACAACGCGAAGGTGACCTTCAGCGCCGATGGTCGATCGGGCGGTGGTGGCGGGAGCCAACCCTCTGGAGCAACCGGCTGGAACGCGCCAACGCTCGCGCCCTGGCTCGAGGAGGCACTGAACAGCGCCTCACAAAACCACTTCGGCGAGCCGTGCGGTTACATCGGCCAGGGCGGAACGATCCCGCTGATGAGCCTGTTGCAGCGGGGCTTCCCCGAGGCGCAGATGCTGGTGTGCGGTGTGCTCGGCCCGAAGAGCAATGCCCACGGGCCGAACGAATTTCTGCATGTGCCTTACGGCAAGAAGCTGACGGCCGCTGTCGCGCAGGTGATCGCCGCCGCGGTGCCGCCCGAGCCAGCCTGATTCAGAACCGCCCGTCGGGCCGCCGGTGTGTCAGCGCCGGCAATTGCGACCGCACGGCCGCAAGCCGGTCCAGATCGAGGTCGGCCAGCACCACGCCCTCGCCTTCGGGCTGCACCGCCAGCACATCACCCCAGGGATCGATGACCATGCTGTGGCCCCAGGTGCGGCGCCCGTTCTCGTGCAGCCCGCCTTGCGCCGAGGCGATCACGTAGCACTGGTTTTCGACCGCGCGAGCGCGCAGCAGCAGCTCCCAGTGCGCCCGGCCGGTGGTGTGGGTGAACGCGGCAGGCACCGCGATCAGGTCGCAGGGCGGTTGGCCGGGTGTCGCCATCAACGTGCGGTACAGCTCGGGAAAGCGCAGGTCGTAGCAGATGCTCAGACCGACCCTGATCGGCGCCGGCGACCCCGCAACCGCCGCACCGAAGGCCACGGGCTCGCTGCCGCCCCGCAGTACACGGCCTTCGTCATAGCGCTCACGGCCGTTGTCGAAGCAGAACAGGTGGATCTTGTCGTAGCGCGCGGCCTGCGTGCCATCGGGCGCGTAGACGCAGCAGGCGTTGTAGACGTGGTCGGCATCGTCACTGCGGATCGGCAGCGTGCCGCCGATCACCCACAGTCCAAACCGGCGGGCTGCAGCAGACAGGCTGTCCTGGATCGGCCCGGCGCCCGCGTCCTCGGCGATCGCGAGCTTGTCACGATCGTTGTGGCCCATCAGGCAGAAATACTCTGGCAGCGCCACCAGTGTGGCGCCTGCGTCGGCCGCCTGCGCGATCAGTCGATCGGCTGCCGCGAGGTTGCGCTCGACATCCGGCGTGGCAACCATCTGCAATGCGGCGATCTTCATGGCTTTCCTTCGGAATCACTGGCCGGCAAGGCCGCAGGCATGGGCGGCGCAGGCGCCACGCTGGGCGCCGGGATGTTCGGCACCGCGTCGGTGAAGCTGCGCTCGACCTTGTCGACCTTGGGTTCAGCCCACGACCCCGTGATGCGGAATTCTCGCGTGCTGGCCGCAATCAGGGGCTTGCTGAACAGCGTCTGCGCCAAGAACGCACCGAGGCCGATCGCCGGATTGATGGCCGCGTAAGCCAGCGACGCCGTGCCGGCATCGATCTCGGGCACGACGATGACGCGCAGGTCCTGCGTTTCCTGCTCGATGTCGGCCTTGCCCTCCATCAGCACCGCCGCCTGCACCCCGCGCATGCGCAGGTTGTTGGTTTGTGCCACGCCCTTGGCAATCTGCAGGTCGCCGCTGATGTCGTCGAAGGCGAAGCCTTGCTGAAACACGTCGCGAAAGTCGAGCACGAACCGCCGCGGTAACGCCTGCAGACTGAGGACACCGAGCAACCGCCCGACGCCCGGATCGGCCTTGAGGAACTGCCCCGCGGCCACCGACAGGTTGATCTGGCCGGTCAGGCTCGGGTAGTCCATCGCGAGCGGCGAGCCGTCCCAGGAAATCTGCCCCGACAGACCGCCTTTGCCTCCCTTGACCAGCTTGCCAAAGCCCAGCCGTTCGATCAGCGCGCCGCCGTTGATCAGTTCAAGCTTGAAGTTCAGCGCGACCCGACGCACGGTGGCTGGCGTGGCAGCACCCGCCAGGGCATTGGCGCCCGCCGGAACTGCGGCCCAATTGCCACTGGCGGTCAGCCTTGCATCGGGCGTGGTCAGCGCAAGGCGCGTGAGCAGCCATTCGCGGGCACCAGCGCGGTTGACCGCGTCCAATTCCAGCCGCCCGAGCCGCTTGTCACCCAGCACCAGGTCTTCCACAACGATGTCGAGTGCAGGAACGGACTGGGTCGGCTGATCGAGCAGCGTCTCGACGTCCGAAGCGTCTTCCTTCGGCAGCGACAGCCTCGTCAGACGGGCGTAGATGCGACCAGCCGAGCCGGCGGCGCCCGCTTCGCCGGTGGTGGTCGAAGAATTGACCGCTGTGCGAGGCGGTCGGTACTCGATGGTGCCGCTGGCCTGCTCTGATTCGAGGTTGACCCGCCACAATGCGCCTTCCTGCGCCACCTTGGCGACCACCTGATTCAGCCGGCGACTGCCAATCTGCACCTCACGCGCCCGCAAACCGATGGTCGTGGGCAGGTAGCCGGCAGACGCCGATGTCGCTGCGCTGGCCTCGCTGCCCGCTGCGGCGCTCGAAACAGTGCCCAGGCCGTCGAGCAGCCTCCGCCATTCGCTCAGGTTCACGCTGGCCAGGTTGAGCGTGGCCGCCACACCGGCTGTCGGCAGTTGCGCTGGCTCCATCACGCCAATGCCGCCGCGTAGCACTCTGGGAACGGCACCGGAGACATCTCGTGCGTATTGCGCCTGCAGCAGATTGCCGAGGTCGAGGCGGATGACGTCGCGCACGGCATGCGTCACGGTCGTCGTCGAATCGGCAAGCGCCGCCACCTGGAAACGCAGTGGGAGCGGCGCCTCGGCAGCCTTGCGCAAAGGCAGCGGCAATTCGCTGGCCAGGCCCAGCAGGTTGCTGGTCACGAGCAGGTCGGGCTTGCCGTTCAACAGATTCAGAGTGGCCCTGTAGGCCGTCTGTCCGCTGAGCGAGGCAGCAAGACGCGCCAGCGCTGGCCCGCCCACATCGCTGCCGCGTCGCAGCCCGTCGGCGGTCACGGTGCCCTGAGCAGCGAAACGCATCGAACCGTCGGGCTGCACGCCGCCCTCAATGCTCAATTCCCCACCCAGTAGCTTGCCGGCGCCGCCAGCGATGGAGAACCCCTTCTGCGAAAAATCGATGCGGCCACGTGCGCCGCTGAGCATCGGGGTACCGGGGCGCAGCCGGAAATCACCGGCCGCCAGTGAGACGCTGCCGCGCACGGCCGTAGCGGGCGGATCGGCCAGAGGTACCGTCAGCGCCAGCTTCAGATCCGCATTACCGGTGGCGGTGCTGTGCGCCAGCGCGTTGTCGATCCAGCCACCCACTGGGGACGCATTGACGAAGCGCAGCAGGTCGGCCAAGCCACCGCGCCCCGCGCCGTCCAGGACCAGTACCGGCCGCTCGTCCAGTCGCTTGATGCCGCCTTGGACGCCGGTCAGTTTCACACCCTGTGTGGTCGCCTGCGCATGGCGGATCTCCATCGACAGCCGGTCGAAGATCAGTTCGCCGCTCAGCCCTTCGAGTGCCGGCCATGGAGAGGCGTAAGCCGGCTCGGCAGCGGTCGCCGGCAGACTGGGCACATAGGCGAAGCGGAGATCCTCGACCTGGCCCGCGATGCGGAACTCGCCCTCGCCAGCCGTGCGCGCGTCGGCGAACGGAAACTTGTTCAGATCGCCTTTGACTCGGAAGCTGACACGCGACAAGCGTCCCGCCTGGACCGCATGTTCAACGTAGTGGCGCGCCTCGGCGTCGATACCCAACGGCAGGTAACGCGCAACACGCGTCGCGTCGGCATGGGTCAGCAGGCCGTCCAGGTCAAGCCAGCCGGGAAACCGCACATCGGCGTCGGTGGCGCTCGCCGCTGTTCTGGTTCCGGTCGACCAGCTGCCTTTGAACTCGCCCTGCAGATCGGCATTGGCAAAGCTGGCTTGCAGTACCTTCACCACCATGCGCTTCGGTGTGCCGGGCGTGCTCGGTGACTCGATGCGCCAGTTGAACGCAGCGTCAAGGCGATCCAGGGGCAACACCGGCTCGGCAAGTACCCCTGGGAGATCCAACTCACCCTGCTTCATCGCGAGCGTGGCGTCTCCCCCTCGCTCGTTGGCACTGAGTACCAGATCGGCATTGCGCAAGCCCGGCCGACCCGCATCGTGTGGGTCGCCAGCCGCCGCGGAGGCCAGGGCCAGGCCGCTCACTGTGGCGCGCAGGTCGTACCGCAGCGGCAAGCCCCAGCTCACCGCCGAGGCCGCGTCCCCTCCCGCAGGCTGCGTCGCGGCTGCGGCCTCGGCGCCGATGGCACCCTCCCAACTCAGCTTGACGCCCTCGACTCGGCCACGCGGGTTCAAATCAGCCATCCACCGGTCGGCGACCTCACCGAGCTGCAGCCGATGCGCCAGCTGAGCGATCAAGGCCAGGTCCAGTTGTTCAGCGCTCAGCTGACCACCGCTCATCTCACCCGTCGGCGACTGCTGCCAGCGCACCGCCACGCTGCTGGCCGGCCAGCGCAG
>CANHOE010000156.1 GCA_947462175.1 Burkholderiales bacterium
CCTCGATGCGGGCGGTGTTGAACACCTTCGACTTGTCGGCCAGGTGGATGTTCTTGACGCGTTCAGCGAGCTTCTTGATCTCGACCACGCCCGCGTCCATCGACGCCTGCGTGCGAAACACACCGGCATGGCGCTGCATGGACGCACGGATGTCGTTCGCCACGTTCTGCGCGTACTCGCCGCCGGTACTGGTTTCGTACTTGTTCAGGCGGCCCAGCGTGTAGTCAGCAGCATCGCTCGGCAACGGCTTGTGAGACTGCGCTTTCAGTGCGCTGTCGACGATGTGGTTGCCCGCGGCACGCCCAAACACCAGCAGATCGAGCAGCGAATTGGTACCAAGGCGATTGGCGCCGTGCACACTGACGCAGGCGCATTCGCCCACCGCGTACAGGCCGTTGACGATGTCGTTGGGCTGGCCGTTCTTCGGCGCCACGACCTGGCCATGGATGTTCGTCGGAATGCCGCCCATCTGGTAATGGATGGTGGGCACCACAGGGATCGGCTCCTTGGTGATGTCGACGTTGGCGAAGTTGTGCCCGATCTCGTAGACCGACGGCAGCCGCTTCATGATGGTCTCGGCGCCCAGGTGGGTCATGTCGAGCACCACGTAGTCCTTGTTCGGACCGCAGCCACGCCCTTCCTTGATCTCCTGATCCATGCAGCGCGAGACGAAATCGCGCGGGGCCAGATCCTTCAGCGTTGGTGCATAGCGCTCCATGAAGCGCTCGCCATTGGCATTGCGCAGGATCGCACCTTCTCCGCGGCAGCCTTCGGTCAGCAGGACACCAGCGCCGGCAACGCCGGTCGGGTGGAACTGCCAGAACTCCATGTCTTCGAGCGGGATGCCAGCACGCGCCGCCATGCCCAGGCCATCACCGGTGTTGATGAAGGCATTGGTGGACGCCGCGAAGATGCGTCCCGCGCCGCCCGTGGCCATCAACGTCACCTTGGCTTCGAGGATGTGCACCTCGCCGGTTTCCATCTCCAGCGCGGTGACGCCGACCACATCGCCGTCGGCATCACGGATCAGGTCGAGCGCCATCCATTCGACGAAGAAATTGGTGCGCGCCTTGACGTTCTGCTGATACAGCGTGTGCAACATCGCGTGGCCCGTGCGGTCAGCAGCGGCGCAGGCACGCTGCACCGGCTTTTCACCGTAGTTGGCGGTGTGACCGCCGAAGGGGCGCTGGTAGATCGTGCCGTCCGGGTTGCGGTCGAACGGCATGCCGAAGTGTTCGAGCTCGTAGACGACCTTCGGCGCCTCGCGGCACATGAACTCGATGGCGTCCTGATCACCCAGCCAGTCACTGCCCTTGACGGTGTCGTAGAAGTGATAGTGCCAGTTGTCCTCGGACATGTTGCCCAGACTCGCACCGATACCGCCTTGCGCGGCCACAGTGTGCGAGCGCGTAGGGAACACCTTCGACAACACCGCGACATTCAGGCCGGCGCGCGCGAGTTGCAGCGACGCCCGCATGCCGGAGCCGCCGGCGCCGACGATCACCACGTCGAACTTGCGCTTCGGAATCGACGAACTCAGCGCACTCATTGCAGACGAACCAACTTGCATCACAGCCTCCACAACACTTGGATTGCCCAGCCCGCACACCCCACCAACCAGGCGATGGTGAATACCTGCAAAGCGAGGCGAATACCTACCGGCTTGACGTAGTCCATCCAGACGTCGCGCATGCCCACCCACACGTGGTACAGCAGCGACACGATGACGACGAAGGTCAGGACCTTCATCCACTGGGCCGCAAAGATGCCGGCCCATTTGTCGTAGCCCATTTCACCGGGCAACAGCACCTGCACGATGACCACGATGGTGAACAGCGCCATCAAGCAGGCGGTCACCCGCTGTGACAGCCAGTCGCGCAAGCCGTAATGCGCACCGACGACGATGCGCTTCGATCCGAAATTCTGTGCCATGGGTCGAGTACGTCAGAAAAAGAGCTTGGCGCCCAGCAGCACCGTCAGCACGACGCTGAGGCTGAGCGTCGCCAGAGCGGAGCTGTGACCGAATTCCTTGGTCACCGCATGCGTCATGTCCATCCACAGGTGGCGGAGGCCCGCGATGAAGTGGTGCAGGAAAGCCCAGATCAGGCCCAGCGCGATCAGCTTGAACAACACGCCCGGGAATGGTCCAGCGCCGTAGGCAAACACCGAGGTGAATGAGGCGTAGCTGATCTCGGAGGTGACGCTGGCGTCGAACATCCAGATGATGAAGGGCATCAGCAGGAACATGCCGACGCCGCTGACGCGGTGCAGGATCGACACGATGCCCGCCGGCGGCAGCCGGTACTTGACGATCTGGCTGACATGGATGTTGCGGTAGGTGGGCCGCGGCTTCAAAGTGTCTGACATCTCCAACTTTCTCGTGTCCGCTCGCAAGGTTTGACTGAGTTTATTGCAATGCAGCACGCGGAAGGATCCGCGCTACGGGCTGGCCGTCTTGCAAGGGCATTGCCGCGCAGAAGATCAGCGTGCTTCAACTGAGTGCATTCCGGTAGTGGTGGCTCGCGGTGTTGTACAGGCCATGGCGGAATTCGACCGGCTTGTCGTCATAGGTAAAAGACAGTCGCTCGACGCTGAGCAGCGGATGCCCGAATTCGACGGCGAGAGCGGGTGCGGACACCGCATCAGCCGCGACGGCCCGTATCTTTTCATCGGCGCGGATCATGTGCACGCCGAACTCACTTTCAAAGAGGCCATACATCGGCCCTTTGTAGTCACTGAGCCGTTCAGCGGTCAGCCCTTTGAACAGTTGCCCCGGCAGCCAGATGTCGTCGAAGACCACGGGCACTGCATTGAAAGTGAGTACGCGCCGCACGTTGACCACCGCGTCACCCGGTTTGAGCGCGAGCGTGCGCGCCACATCGGCGGGAGATCGCAGACGGCGGCAGTCGATGAACCGGCGCTGCACTCTGCTGACATCGTCGCCGTCAGGCATCAGACGCAAAAAACGGTACTGGTTCTTTTGTTCAGCGTGGGTGGCGACAAAGGTGCCCTTGCCCTGACGGCGCACCAGCAGGTTTTCGGCGGAGAGTTCGTCGATCGCCTTGCGCACGGTGCCCTGGCTGACCTTGAATCGCGCGGCGAGTTCGATTTCACTGGGTATCGCCTCACCGGGGCGCCATTCGCCGACGCGCAGGCTGCGCGTCATCAGAGTCTTGATTTGCTGGTAAAGCGGGCTGAAGGCCGGCGACGTGCCTTGGTCCGGGCGACCCGATGCGACCAAAGGCGGCTCGGTGGCGGGAACGGCGGCGCTGGGCATCTGTGGATTGCAGCACAGGAACAGCGCAATCGTCCAGCCAATACCATTGATTTTCGTCAGACATCTTATGTAAGACACAGGACTTTTGACCTGACGCCTGTTGAAACCTACACTTGCCAGGTCTGATGCCTACAATTTCTTCCTGCGAGCGCAGCTGAATTGCGCGCGGCCTCAGCGACCCCTACGCCCATTTACCCCCGGAGATTCACATGAGCAAGTCCCCCGTTCGCGTTGCCGTCACCGGCGCTGCAGGCCAGATCGGCTACGCCCTGCTGTTCCGCATCGCCTCCGGGGAAATGCTCGGCAAGGACCAGCCGGTCATCCTGCAACTGCTCGAGATTCCCGACGAGAAGGCCCAGAACGCACTGAAGGGCGTGATCATGGAGCTCGACGATTGCGCCTTCCCGCTGCTGGCAGGCATCGAGGCGCACAGCGACCCTGTGGCAGCGTTCAAGAATACCGACTACGCCCTGCTGGTGGGCGCCCGCCCGCGCGGACCGGGCATGGAGCGCTCCGACCTGCTCGCCGCCAACGCACAGATCTTCACTGCACAGGGCAAGGCGCTGAATGCGTCGGCCTCGCGCAACGTCAAGGTGCTGGTGGTCGGCAACCCCGCCAACACCAATGCTTACATCGCGATGAAGAGCGCGCCTGATCTGCCGGCCAAGAACTTCACCGCCATGCTGCGCCTGGACCACAACCGCGCCGCCTCGCAGATCGCTGCGAAGACAGGCAAGCCGGTGTCGAGCATCGAGAAACTGGCGGTGTGGGGCAACCACTCGCCAACGATGTATGCCGACTACCGCTTCGCCACCATCGGCGGCCAGTCGGTCAAGGCGATGATCAACGACGACGTGTGGAACAAGGACACGTTCCTGCCCACCGTGGGCAAGCGCGGTGCAGCCATCATCGCCGCACGTGGCGTGTCATCAGCCGCTTCTGCCGCCAATGCCGCCATCGACCACATGCGCGACTGGGCGCTGGGCACCAACGGCAAGTGGGTCACGATGGGTGTTCCCTCGAACGGCGAATACGGCATCCCGAAGGGCGTCATGTTCGGCTACCCGGTCACCACCTCGGGTGGTGAATACAAGATTGTCGAAGGCCTCGAGATCGATGCGTTCAGCCAGGAGCGCATCAACGTCACGCTGAAGGAGCTGACCGACGAGCAGGACGGCGTCAAGCACCTGCTTTGATCCCCGCCACTGTTTGCAGCATGCGCGATGCGCAGAAAGCCGGCCACCGCTGCGGAGGCCGGCTTTTTTCATGCGGCGCCATCATCCACCGATCTTCATGACCTCGCGGATTCATCCCATGGCCTCGTTTTCTTCCCTGCTCATCGGCTTGAACGTGGCCGCCTTGTTGGTCGCACCAGCCGCGTTCGCTGCCGAGGCCGACAAGGCCGCGCTCCAGCCCGTCCGCAAGGCGGCCAAGGTCGCATCAAAGCCGAAAGCCGTCGCCGCCCCGGCGGAAGTCGTACCTGAGCCCGCCACACCTGAGCAGATCAGCGCCTCGGAGCGGGTCTATCACGGTGAATACGAGTGCGACTTCCAGCAGGTTGTCCACATCACGGCCAGTGAACGCTATCCCTCGTACGTTGACTTGCGATTCGCCAAGAACCAATACCTGATGAAGCCTGTCCTGTCGTCTACCGGTGCCATTCGGCTGGAGGACGTGCGGGGCCAGACACTGATGATCCAGATCGCCAGCAAATCGATGCTGATGAACGTGAAGACCGGCACCCGTCTGGTCGATGCCTGCGTCAGCCCCACTCAGCGCTTCGCGCTGGAATCGGCCAAGGCCGCGGCTGCCCCAGCGGCAGACAGCGGTTTGCTCACAGCGCCACGTCCCTGAACTACACAGCCTTGGTGCGTTGCTGCCGGTCACCGGCTGCCGAACGGCACACCACTTGCACCCTCATCCACTTTCCGAAGGAGCCCCACCATGCTTGAAGCCTACCGCCTCCACATCGCCGAGCGCGCTGCCCTGGGTATCCCGCCGCTGCCACTGTCGGCGGCACAAACCAGCCAGCTGATCGAGCTGTTGAAGGCCCCGCCTGCCGGAGAAGAGAAGGTGCTGATCGAATTGATCACGCACCGCGTACCGGCTGGCGTCGACGACGCAGCCCGGGTCAAGGCCAGCTACCTGGCGGCCGTCGCGCATGGCACCGAAAAGTGCGCGCTGATCAGCCCCGAAACCGCGACCCAGCTGCTCGGAACGATGCTCGGCGGCTACAACATCAGCCCGCTGATCGAACTGCTCGACAGCCCGATCGTCGGCGCCGTTGCCGCGGCCGGCCTGAAAAAGACGCTGCTGATGTTCGACCAGTTCCACGACGTGAAGGACAAGGCCGATCAGGGCAATGCCCACGCCAAAGCGGTGCTGCAAAGCTGGGCCGATGCGGAGTGGTTCACTTCGCGGCCCGAGGTGCCGAAATCGATCACGGTGGCGATATTCAAGGTCACCGGCGAAACCAACACCGACGATCTGTCGCCCGCGCCTGATGCCTGGAGCCGCCCTGACATCCCGCTGCATGCGCTGGCGATGCTGAAGAACGCCCGCCCCGGCATCACGCCGGAAGAAGACGGCAAGCGCGGACCCGTGCAGTTCATCGAAGAGCTTCGAGCCAAAGGCAACCTCGTCGCCTACGTGGGCGATGTGGTCGGCACCGGCTCCAGCCGCAAGTCAGCCACCAACTCGGTGCTGTGGTTCACCGGCGAAGACATTCCTTTTGTTCCGAACAAGCGCTTCGGTGGCGTGTGCCTCGGCGCCAAGATCGCGCCGATCTTCTACAACACGATGGAAGACGCCGGCGCGCTGCCGATCGAGCTCGACGTGAACCAGATGAACATGGGCGACGTGGTGGAGCTGCGCCCCTACGAAGGCCAGGCCCTGAAAGATGGCCAGGTGATCGCCGAGTTCAAGGTCAAGAGCGAGGTGCTGTTCGACGAGGTGCGCGCCGGTGGCCGCATCCCGCTGATCATCGGCCGCGGCCTGACTGCGAAAGCGCGCGAAGCGCTCGGCCTGCCGGTCAGCACGCTGTTCCGCCTGCCGCAGAACCCGGCCGACACCAAGAAGGGTTTCAGCCTCGGCCAGAAGATGGTCGGCAAGGCCTGCGGCCTGCCCGTCGTCAACGGTCAGCAGGTTGGCGTGCGCCCTGGCACCTATTGCGAGCCACGCATGACCTCCGTTGGCTCACAAGACAC
>CANHOE010000157.1 GCA_947462175.1 Burkholderiales bacterium
CTTTGCATACTTGACGAAAAAATCGACGGCACGAAAGAGCGGCAGCACAAAGAAAAGAGCCCGCAAGACCTTTTAAATCAAGGGCTTACGGGCTTTTCGAATTGGTAGGCGCGAATGGACTCGAACCATCGACCCCCACCATGTCAAGGTGGTGCTCTAACCAGCTGAGCTACGCGCCTGCAGAGCCCTCCACTATATCAGCCCTCTCAGGCACATGGGACTCAGAACTTCAACAGCTCCGTGCGAATGCCGCGCTCGGCGAGTAAGCGGCGGGCCTTGACGGCCTCGCTCTCGGTCGCAAAAGGCCACACCACTGCACGCCAACCCGCGCTGACCTGCATCAGTTCAGTGCGCGGGGCGCCAGGCAATTCGCCGGCTGTGGCACTGGACACCATCAATTGCTGTCGCAGCTCAGATGCGATCCGCGTTCGGGTGATGTCAGTCACCAATGCGTAGGCCGCGGCGCCTTCGACGGGTAGCCTGGCCCTTGCGGCGATCGCCGCCGGGGCGGTCTGGACAGGCTGTGCCAAGAGCGGCGGAGCAGCCGCTGACAACGGCGCCAAAGACCGTAAACGCTTGCCCTCGTGCAGCGCAGCCACACGGGCTTCTTCACTGAGCACCGGCAAAATGGCGGGGCGCGTTTGCACGGTGAGCGTGTTCATCGCAGAAGATGCGCCCTGGTCGGCAGCAGCAGCCGCATCGGGAGCGCTCGCGGCGAGCGGCATCACAGGCAGGGCTGGCTGCAGCTGACCGCGGGCTACCTTCGAACTGGCAGTCTGCGGCGCTGAGGTGTTCGCCTCGCCATGTTTCGCAGCGACGTTGACAGCGATCGAGGACCGCGGCTTGATGGCTTCGGGTTCGTTGTGGACGCTGCCGGCAGCCATCGCCGCGCCAGACGCGAGGGCCAACATGGCGGCACACATCCGGCCAGCTATGCAGCGTGCCGGAAGGTATCGGCATGGCAAGGCGAGAACCCGGAAGGCCAGATCGTCGATGTGCAGAGCGTCCATGAATCGCGCCGATTCTCCCGACGACCCGAACCATCGATCCACGAAAAAGCGGTGCGGAACCCTGCCAATCCGAGGCGCTGGGGTGCTGCGCTACTTGCGCCGCACCGCCCGCACCCCGCTGACCTGCCCCACCACGCGCAGCACCTGCGCCAGCTTTGCAGCGTCGGCCACCTCGACGGTGAAGGTCATGAACGCGGTACCTCCGCTGCTGTCACGCACCGACTGCGTTTTCACGCCGGTGACGTTCATCTTGTCCTTCGAGAACGCCTCGGAGATGTCGCGCAGCAGACCCTGTCGGTCTGTCGCCTCGACGATGACATCGACCGGGTAGAGGGCATCCTTGCCCGCACGGGGCGCGCCCCACGCCACGCTGATCACGCGTTCGGGCGAGCGCTGCGCCATCTGCTTGAAGTTGCTGCAACCGCTGCGATGAACAGCCACGCCATTGCCACGTGTGACGTAGCCTCCAATCGCATCGGGTGGTGCCGGGCGGCAGCAGCGCGACAAGGTCGTCAGCAGCGACTCGACGCCGACCACCAACACGCCGCCTTTGGGCGACTCGCCATCGGGCCGCGCCTTGCGCAGCGCAATCACTTCGTCTGCCGACGGCAACGGCTCGGGTGGCTTCAGCAGCGTCTCGATGGTGCGCAGTGAGAACTCGTCCTTGCCGACCACCTCGAACAAGGCGTCGGCCTGGCGGAAGCCGAGCTGTGAGGCCAGATCATCGAGCTTGATGGCCGTCTTGCCGATGCGTTGCAACAGTTTTTCGACTGCATCGCGACCACGCGCAATGGTCTCGGCCTGCGCGCGCGCGTTGAACCAGGCGCGCACCTTGGCCTTGGAGCGCGGGCTCTGCAGGTAGCCCAGGTCCGTGTTCAGCCAGTCCATCGACGGGCCGCCCTCCTTGACCGATGCGACCTCGACCGTCTGACCATTCTTCAATGCGGTGTTCAGGGGCACCATGGCGCCGTCGACCTTGGCACCGCGGCAGCGGTGACCCAGATCGGTGTGCACCGCATAGGCGAAGTCGATCGGCGTCGCGCCGGCCGTGAGTTCGACGACGGCTGCCTGCGGCGTGAAGACGTAGATGCGGTCGTCGAAGGTGGCGCCAGCTTCGGCAACAGCAGGCGCATCCGACGCCCGATCCTGATCCGCAAAATCGCGCTCCCATGCCAGCAGCTGGCGCAGCACGCTCTTGCGCGCTTCGGCCAGCTGCGCATCGAAGTCTGAATCGGCCGCCACCGAACCGGCATAGCCCTTGACACCCGCCTCCTTGTAGGCCCAGTGGGCCGCCACGCCGTGTTCAGCGTGGTCGTGCATCGCTCTCGTGCGGATCTGCACCTCGACCGGCCGTGCGACATCGTCGAGCACCACGGTGTGCAGCGACTGATAGCCGTTCGCCTTCGGCCGCGCGATGTAGTCATCGAACTCGTCTGCCAGTGGTGTCAGCAACTCGTGGACGAGGCCCAGCGCGGCGTAGCAGGCCGGCACGTCGGCGACGATGACGCGCAGCGCGCGAACATCGAGCACGCGGTCAAAGCCCAGGCTCTTGCCCTGCATCTTCTTCCAGATGCTGTACAGGTGCTTCGGTCGACCCTGCACCTCGGCCGAAATGCCATGGACATGCAGCTGATCGGCGAGCCACTGCCGGAACGACTCCACCTGCTGCTCGCGCTCGGTGCGTTTCTCGTCGAGCAGCTTCGCCACCATCTTGTACTGCGCGGGCTGCAGAAAGCGAAAGGCCAGGTCTTCGATTTCCCACTTGATCTGCCAGATGCCAAGCCGATTGGCGAGCGGCGCGAACACCTGCATGGATTCGCGCGCCAGCGCCTCGGGGCACGGCTGCTTATGGGCCGCGAAATAGCGCAGCGTCTGCAGGCGCGAGGCCAGCCGCAGCAGCACCACACGCAGGTCGCGCGAGAAGGCCAGCAGCATCTTGCGCACCCGCTCGGTCTGCTGCACGCGCTGTTCGCCCTCGAACTGCGCTTCGCGGGCGGCGCGCTGGATCTGCACCAGCTTGCGAGTGTGCATCACCAGGCTCGCGTGCGAAGGCCCGAAGGCCTTGCTCACGACCTCCTCGGGTTTGTGCAGGTAATCACCGGCGTAGACCAGATAGGCAGCGGCCCGCATCGATGGGGCGGCACCAATGCCTTCGAGGATGTCGGCGACACCGTCTGCGTGTTCGAGTGCGTCTTCGCCCGTGTCCAGTGGCTGGCCCGCCAGCAAGGGCTCGGCGAATGCGCGGGCACGCTGAACCTGCGCGGTGTTGTCACTGGGCGCCGCCGCAGGATCCACCAATCGATCAACGGGGTCTGCCTCGGTGAGCGCGACGATGGTTGCGGCGTTCGCGCGCGCCGCTGAAGCACTGGTCTTCATGTGGCCAGCAGGAACTCCCGCACCCGCTTGACCTGGTCGTCGGCAATCAGGGTGGGTGCGTGGCCAACGCCGGTGAACTGGTGCAGTTGGGCACACGGACCGCGCTGGGTCATCTCTTGCGCGTGCGCGAGCGTCAGTAGATCAGAGTCGGCACCGCGCAGCAGCAGCGTCGGGCAACGGAGCGAGTCATAGGCGGACCACAGCGAAGCCTCGAAGGCAGCAGCTGATTCGGGCGTCGAGGTCCGAAACGGGATCGCGATGGCGGGGTCGTAGTGGAGCCTCCAACCACCCCCATCAACCGGCCGCAGCATCGGACGGGCCAGGGCCAGCCATTGCTCACGGCTGTGGGGACCAAAGCTCTTCGAGATGGACCACAGGTAATCCGCAGCCTGCTCGACGCTGTCCCAGCGCAGTGGCACGCCGAGGTAGGCGCCAATCCTTGCGATGGCCTGCGGCGGCAGCACCGGCCCGACGTCGTTCATCACCAGCTTCGACACCAGCGGCTTGGGCGTCAGCGAAGCCACCACCATGCCGATCAGCCCGCCCATGGACGTGCCGACCCAATGCACCGTCTCGGCGTTGACGCGCGCAAGCACGGTGACCATGTCGGCGGCATAGCGCGGCACCACATACTCCGCCGGGTTGGGCAGACACTCCGATTCACCACGGCCCGCCATGTCGGGACAGACAACACGGTAGTGGTCGCTCATCGCAGCTGCGAGCACATCGAAATCGCGGCCCTGCCGGGTCAGGCCGTGCACGCACACCAGCACGCGCGGGTTCGCTGCGTCACCCCACTCCCAATACGCCACGCGATGCAGCCCGGTCGAGTTCTGGCAGGGCACATGGTGCAGGCGGGGCGCTTTCATCAGGGCATCCTATCAATGCCCTTGATGACACGCGCGAACATGGCGCCTCGCGCCGATCTTTTCACTTCAGCATCTGGACCGTGCCGCTGACGGTCACCGACACGCTGGTCTGCCCGGCCTCGACGGGCAGTGGTGCGTCGGCGGCGGCCGCGAAGACCTTCGCCCGCATCATCATTGGCTCAGGTCCACCGCCCTGCTCATTGCTGTTGACACTGACCTCGCGCACTGCATAGCTGGCATAGCCGAACTGCTTGGTCACTTCGGTGGCCTGAGCGCGGTAACGGGCGATGGCCTGCGCGGTCACGCTGCCCTCGGTCTTCTCACGCTGCTCACGCGACAGGCCCTGCGACACGCGAGCAATCGTCATCGACTGAATGCGGCCGGCCAGCTGGCCGATGCCGGGCAGGTCACGGCCTTCGATCACCAGCTCAGCAGTACCCTGCCAACCGTTCATCTGGCCCTTGGTCGAATAGCGCGGATTCATCGAAAAATTGCCAGTACGCACATCGATCTGGCCCGCACGCGCCACGCCGCGGGCTTCGAGCAGCGCCGCGTCCAGGGCCTGCTTCAGCGCCGCCTGAACGCCACTGGCATCGGCGCCTTCGCGCGCGGTCGAGAGCGTGACCGCCATCAGGTCGCGCGTCACCTCCACGCTGGCAGTGGCGGTCAGCGCGACCACGCCGCTGGGTGGCACTGGATCGCCAGCCAGCGCGGCCGTCACCGCCAGCGTCGTCACGCTGGCGGCAAAAACCGAACACAGGCGACGCGGCGAGCGCCCCGACAGCGATGGACGAAAGGGGATGAAGTTCATGGTGTTCAGGGAGAGCCGGCGCAAGCTGCGCCCGCACAGCCTAACGCGACCCGCACGACACGCGATGACGCCGAGGCGTGCGGCAACACACGCTCTCGCTGAGCATATTTGTAACAGGTGGTCAATGCGGCGCGGAACTGGCTGTGAAGCCACACAGAATCTCGCTTGTTACATATTGGAGAGTGTCATGAATGCTGCCAACCCAGCGCGCGCCAATCGAGTGGTCGTTGTCGATGACGACGCCCGTATCCGCGACCTGCTGCGCCGCTACCTGACGCAGGAAGGCTTCGAGGTGCTGCTGGCCGAAGACGCCAAGGCGCTCAACCGCGTGCTCACGCGCGAGACCATCGACCTGATCGTGCTCGACCTGATGCTCCCCGGCGAAGACGGTCTGTCGATCTGCCGCCGACTGCGCGCCGCCAATGATCTGACGCCGATCATCATGCTGACCGCCAAGGTCGAGGATGTGGACCGCATCGTCGGCCTGGAAGTGGGCGCCGACGACTACCTGCCCAAGCCTTTCAACCCGCGCGAGTTGCTGGCCCGAATCCATGCGGTGCTGCGCCGTCGGCCCTCGCTGGAGGCGCCTGGCGCGCCGGCAAAGGAAGCATTGACGGTCACTTTCGGCCCGTTCGAGTTCGATCTGGCATTGCGCCGCCTGTCGAAGGAGGGCGAGCAGGTCGCGCTGACCACCGGCGAGTTCTCGATGCTGAAGGCATTGGTGCGTCACCCGCGGCAGCCGCTGTCGCGCGACAAGCTCGCACAGCTGGCGCGCGGCCGCGAGTTCGAGCCTTTCGACCGCAGCCTCGACGTGCAGATCTCGCGCCTGCGCAAGATGATCGAGCCCGACCCGGCGCAGCCGCGCTACATCCAGACGGTCTGGGGTGTCGGCTATGTGTTCGTGCCCGACGAAGCGACTTGAGCGGGCCGACCTCGGTTGACACCCCGCACAACGGTACCGGGGCGGTGCTGATGCGATGTGCGCCCGAATGGTTCACCCATGCCACGTAAGCACCTGGCGCTGAGTCTGTTCTGGCGCACCTTCGTGCTGCTGGCGCTGCTGCTGTTCGGTGGCGTTTTCGCCTGGACGCAGACCTTTCGTGCGCTGGAGTTTGAGCCCCGCGCAGTGCAGGCGGCGCAGCAGATCGCGAGTCTGGTAAGCCTCTCACGTGCGGCGCTGAGCGGGCCAGACGGCATCCACCGGTTGACCCTGATCAAGAGCCTGCCGGACGAGGGTGGGGTCAAGCTCGCCCCGCGCGAGCCGGGCGATCGCTGGACGCCCTACGAAGTCGATCGCTTCTCGCGCGCCATCGGTGCCGAATTGCGCTCACGGCTGGGCGCCGACACGCTGGTGGCGAGCGCCGTCAATGGCGCCGCCGGCCTGTGGGTCGGCTTTGCCATCGACGGCGAC
>CANHOE010000158.1 GCA_947462175.1 Burkholderiales bacterium
TGGGTCGGGTCTGGGCTCGATCGTCGGGGCGGGGCGCGTGGAAACCGCCGCGCCGTCGGTCATTCCGAAGGCGCCGGCGCACGGCCTGAGGGCCGGCCAGAGCGTCGTTCACACGAAGTTCGGCGAGGGCGTGATCGTCACCCTCGAGGGCAGCGGTGACGATGCCCGTGCCCAGGTCAACTTCGGCCGCCACGGGATGAAGTGGTTGGCGCTTTCGGTGGCCAAGCTAACGCCCATCACTTAAACGGTTTGGTGTTGGTTTGTTGCTGCCGAGGGCGTGGGGTGGGTCGCTGTGTGGAGTGAAGTAAAGGGGGAGGGCCGAATCGGCTTGATCCGGAGCGATGTTCTGGTGAACCGGCCCGGAGGACATGAACGCAACACAGCGGCCCACCGCAGCGCTCTCTCGCAGGCCTCAATGCTCAAACGCAACTGGGTCTCAACGCAGCAAGGGCTTCAAGGTCGGCCACACATTCGCCAGCATCGTCGGGTGCCCGACTTCCGCCACATGGATGCGGTCGGCCTGGTACTGTGAATCAGGCACGCCGGCCATCAGAAATGGCACCAACGCGGCACCTTCGTCCTTCGCCACCGTGACGAACATCGCGGCCAGCTCGTCGTTGTACCGACGGCCGTAGTTCGGCGGGATCTGCACGCCGACCACCATCACCTTGGCGCCGGCTGCCTTGGCTGCCTGCGCCATCTGCTGCAGGTTGCTCAGGCTGCCCTTCAGCGGTAAGCCGCGCAGGCCGTCGTTGCCGCCAAGTTCCAGGATCACGTGCGTCGGGCGGTGCTGGGCCAGCAGCGCTGGCAAGCGCGACAGGCCGCCGGACGTGGTGTCGCCGCTGACACTCGCGTTCACCACCCGGGTATCCATCTTCTCGCTGGCGAGTTTGCGCTCGAGCAGCGAGACCCATCCACTGCCGCGCTTCAGGCCGTATTCGGCCGACAGGCTGTCGCCGACCACCAGCACGGTGTTGCGAGGGGCGTTTCCTCCGCTGGTGGCATGGGCCAGCGCGGCCACTGGCGTCTGTGACCAGGCCTGTTCGCCTGCGGCGACCAGACCGACCAGCGCGGTACAGTGGATCAGTCGATGCAACCAATTCCTGCGGGCGGGGTCGATCTGCATCGCTGCAGAACTTCGCGGTGACTCACCGCAGGTCGCCTGTTTCCTTGCTTTCTGTTGTTTCCAGTCATTCATGTCCGATCCCATCATCGCCGTCGATCACATCACCAAGCAAGTGCCCGATCCGGGTGGTCCTTTGACCATCCTGCACGACATCAGTTTCACGCTCTTGCGCCAGCAATCGGCGGCTATCGTTGGCGCCTCCGGGTCAGGCAAGAGCACGTTGCTGTCGATCATCGCCGGGTTGGATACGCCGACGACCGGCAGCGTTCGCCTGGCGGGTACCGATTTGTTCAGTCTGGATGAGGACGCTCGCGCTGCGGTGAGGGCGGCCCACGTCGGTTTCGTGTTCCAGAGCTTCCAGCTGCTGGGCAACCTGAGCGCGATCGAGAACGTGATGCTGCCGCTGGAATTGCAAGGCCGCAGCGATGCCCGGATTCGGGCCACCGAGATGCTGCGCCGGGTCGGTCTGGGCGACCGGTTGCGGCACTACCCGAAGGTGTTGTCCGGTGGCGAGCAACAGCGCGTGGCGCTGGCGCGTGCTTTCGTCGTGCAGCCGGCTGTGCTGCTTGCCGACGAGCCCACCGGCAGCCTGGATTTCGCCACCGGCGAGCGCGTGATGGAGTTGATGTTCGAACTGAACCGCGAAACTGGCACGACGCTGGTCCTGGTGACCCACGACCGCACGGTGGCTGCGCGTTGCGACCGGCAACTGCGCATCGATGCCGGTCGGGTCGAACTGGACACGGCGCCCGTTTGACGAGGGCGCCGGGAGGACGTCAGTTGGCGAACTTGTAGTCCGTCTTGTACTTGGCGCGGATGTCGTCGCGAAACTTGGCGATCTTCATCTGACCGAGCTTCTGCTCGATCTGTGGCCGCACTTCGGCCAGCGACGGTGGCTGCGCTTCGCGGGTGTCTTCGAGCCGGATGATGTGCCAGCCGAACTGCGACTTCACGGGCTGATCGGTCATTTCACCCTTCTTCAGCTTGAGCAATGCCTGACCAAACTCGGGCACGTAGACATTCGGGCTCGCAAAATCGAGATCACCGCCGTTCTCGCCCGAGCCGGTGTCCTTTGAATCCTTCTTGGCCACGTCTTCGAACTTGGCGCCGGCCTTGATCTGAGCGATCAGCGCCTTGGCCTGGTTTTCGGTGTCGACCAGGATGTGCCGCGCGCGGTACTCGGTGCCACTGGCTCCGGTCGACTTCGCATACTCGGCCTGGATTTCGGCCTCGGTCACAGGGTGGGTGGCCTGATATTGGGTGAACAACTCGCGGATCAGGATGGTCTGACGGGCAAATTCCATCTGCACCTTGTAATCGGCCTTGCCCTGAAATCCACGCTTCTCGGCTTCTTGCACGAACATCTCGCGCAGCACAACCTCGTCGCGAACCTGGGTTTCCAGTTCAGGTGTGCGGCGTTGCTGGCCCTGCTTCAGGATCTGATCCATGAGCGAATCGACGCGTGCCTTGGGTACGGCCTTGCCATTGACGATGGCAATGTTCTGCGCCACGGCCGGCAGCGCGATCAACAGGGCGGCGGCGAGCGCGGTGGTGGTGGTGAGCAACTTGTTCATGGGGTGAGGCTTTCAGCTCATGTGGAGACGGGGCTTGACCGAGCGGTATTCAACTGCAACGGTGCTGCGGGGACTGACGCAGCAGGCGCCAGCAAGGGGGGGGCGGGAGCAGGGCGTGTCAAGCCTCGCCTGGGGCGCGCGCCTCGATGACAAGAGCGTGAATGCCAGCCTGCATTTGCGCCTTCAAGGCATCATAAACGAGGCGATGTCGAGCCACCCGATTCAGCCCGGTAAAGCATTCACTGACCAGACGAACAGTGTAGTGACTGCCCTCGCGAGCACCGGCGTGCCCGGCATGCAGGTGGCTGTCGTCCTGAAGCATGAACTCGGTGGGCTGCAGCGCCACCCGCAGGGCCGCTTCGATGCGCTCAGGAAGCTGGCTCATGGCTGAGATCCGATAAGTCGGTTCATCGCGCCGGAGGCTGAGAGTCGACTTCGTCAGCCGCGAGGTAGCGGCTCAGGTACAAGCCCTGCGCCAGCATGAACACCAGCATCAGGCCCATGCTGCCAAACAGCTTGAAGTTGACCCAGGCGTCGGTCGAGTACTGCGATGCGACATAACGATTCAAAACACCCATCATCACGAAGAACGCGATCCAAGCCCAGTTCAGGCGCGCCCAAAGGGGATCGGGAAGGCTCAACTGCTCGCCCAACATCTTGCGAGGCAAGTTCTTGCCAAACAGCGCCGCACTGCCCCACAAGCCCAGAGCCATGGCCCAATAAAGAACGGTCGGCTTCCACTTGATGAAGTCCTCACTGTGGAACCAGACGGTCGCGCCGCCCAGCACGACGACCAGCACGAGGCTGACCCACAGCATCGTGTCGATCTTCTTGCCGCGGATCAGCAGGAATGCGATCTGAGCCAGCGTGGCAACGATGACCACCACCGTGGCCAGCAGAACCGGCGCTTCGTTCACACCGACCACACCGCCAGAGACGATGAACCCGAAATGCTCTGTGGCGAACGCGGCGGCCCAGTCCTTGTGGGCTTCTGCGTACTTGAAGGTGCCGAAGAAAAACAGGATCGGCAGGAAATCGAGCAGCAGTTTCATGGATTTTTGGGGAGTAACGCCGAGCCTGCGAGATGCAGTCCGGGGAGCGGGCTTTGTCAGACGAGAGGTTCGAAGTCTATCGAAGCCGAATTGATACAAAAGCGTTCGCCGGTCGGGACCGGCCCGTCGTTGAACACATGTCCCAGGTGTGATCCGCAGGTGTTGCAGCGCACCTCAATGCGTGTCATGCCGTGGCTGCGGTCGACGAGGCGCTCTATCACGGTGCTGTTGATCGGCTTCGAGTAGCTGGGCCAGCCACAGCCGGCGTCGAACTTGGTGTCGGCCTCGAAAAGCGGTGTGCCGCAGCCAATGCAGTTGTAGCGGCCTGCGTCCCAGTGGTCCCAGTACTTGCCGCTGAAGGCTCGTTCGGTACCCGCCTGTCGAGCGACCTCGTACTGCGTCGCATCGAGCTGCGCACGCCATTCGGCGTCGGTCCTCTGAATGGCACGGGGTTTGTCGTCTTTCATTCAGGATTCCTCACGAACGATCAATCACGATGAGCAGGACACTTCGATGTGCTGTGCCCAGTCCGGGGGAAAGTCGGCATCGGCCGAGGTGTCATGCCGTTCGTCAAACGGATTCTCCAGAACTTTCAGCAGCCGCTGCACTTCCGAGAAATCGCCGGCCTGTGCCTGGCGTATCGCCGACTCGGCCAGGTGATTTCGCAGCACCACGCCCGGGTTGACGCGGTTCATGGCGGCGGATCGTTGTTCGTCGTCGCTGTTTTCCGCGCGCAGTCTTTCGGCGTAGGCACTCGACCAGCGTTCCTGGAACGCTGAGTCATTGAACAGACCCATGACAAGGATGTTGTCTGCGCCCGCAGCGGTGCTGAATGTCGACAGGCGCCGGAACAGGATGGTGTGGTCGGTCTGCTCATGAGCCATCTGCTTCATCAACGACTCGATCAGGCTCGCGTCTTCCTTTTGAGCGGTCGCAAAACCGCATTTCAGGCGCAGGCGGCGGCGCATCGCGTTGGCGAAACTCTGCTTGTACGACTCGAGCACTTCCAGCGCGGCGTCGCCGTGGTCGTGACCGATCAATGGCATCAGACCTTGCGCCAGCGCATGCAGGTTCCAGAAGCCGACATTGGGCTGGCTGGCATAGGCATACCGGCCCTGTCGATCGGTGTGGTTGCAGATGTGGTCCGGGTCGTGGCCATCGAGAAAGCCGAACGGGCCGTAATCAATGGTCAAACCGAGGATCGACATGTTGTCAGTGTTCATCACGCCGTGGCAGAAACCAACGGCCTGCCAGTGCGCCATCAGCTCGGCAGTGCGCTGCGCAACCGCGCTGAGCAGCGCCACATAGGGTTGCGGCTTGTCACCGCATTCGGGATAGTGATGCGCGATGACAAAGTCAGCCAGGCGCCGCAAGGTATCTGTATCACGCTGCTGTGCAAAGTGCTCGAAATGGCCGAAGCGGATGAAGCTCGGGGCCACCCGCGTCACGACCGCTGCGGTTTCGAGGGCTTCGCGCAGAACTGGCATGGGCGAGCCGGTGATGCAAAGCGCACGGGTGGTCGGAATACCGAGGCCATGCATCGCCTCCGAGCACAGGAATTCGCGAATCGACGAGCGCAGCACCGCTCGGCCGTCGCCCATGCGCGAATACGGCGTCATCCCGGCGCCTTTCAGCTGCAATTCCTGCGGGCCGCTGGGTGTGTCGATCTCGCCCAGCGACAGGGCGCGCCCATCGCCAAGTTGACCCGCCCACACACCGAACTGATGGCCGCTGTAAACGCTGGCCAACGGGCGCATGCCCGGCCACAAGGCGTTGCCGCTGAAAACCGCGAGGGCGTTCAGGTCGGCTCGCGTCTGCCAACCCGCAGGCAGGCCGAGCAGCTCGGCGCATGAATCGCTGTGCGCCACCCAGTGCGGCGCGGGCAGCGGTTGAGGGGGCAACTCCGTGTGGAACTCGGCACCCAGTGCGTGAAACCGGTTGCGCCAGTTCCAGTCCGGCCCCGCAGCCAAGGTGTTGACCGGGGTGATGGTGCCATGAAGAGTCATTGGGCCTAGTGTATTCAGGCACCCATGTCAGCGTGCAAACAGGGGTCAACCCGAGCCATCTCAGCGAAGCAGCCCACCCTGCGTCTGGCTACTTATGATCGTGCATCCGTCCAGCGATCAACAGTGCTGCTCCAATCCCGTGGGGCTCCCGCAGAGAAAGCCCGCCATGCCAACCGTTCCCGGCCAGATGATGCAGATGCCGCTGACGATTTCGTCGCTGATCCGCCATGCGGCGCGCCACGCCGGGGACGTCGAGGTGGTGTCGCGTCGTGTTGAGGGCGACTTGCACCGCAGCACCTATGCCGACGTGGAGCGGCGCTCGCGGCAGGCGGCGCAGGCCCTGGCGCGACTGGGCTGCGGAATCGGCGAGCGGATTGGCACGCTGGCCTGGAATGGCCACCGCCACCTGGAGCTGTTCTATGGCATCTCGGGGTCTGGACGGGTGTGCCACACCATCAACCCGCGGCTGCATGCCGACCAGATCGCCTGGATCATCAACCACGCGCAGGACCGTGTGCTGTTTTTCGACGCAACCTTCCTGCCGCTGGTCGAACAGTTGGCACCGCAGCTCGAAAGCGTCGAGCACTGCGTGCTGATGACAGACCGTGCACACATGCCGGCGACGTCCTCAGTGAAAAACCTGCTTTGCTACGAAGACCTGCTTGCCGCCGAAGACGGCCAGTGGGTTTGGCCGGAGTTCGATGAA
>CANHOE010000159.1 GCA_947462175.1 Burkholderiales bacterium
TGGGGGTACCTTGCTGGCCACGGCGCTGGCCGTCTTGGCCGCACGCGGTGAGAAGCCAGCCGCCAGCATGACGCTTTTGACCAGCCTGCTTGATTTCACCGACACCGGCATCCTCGATTTGTTCATTGACGAGGCCATGGTGCGGGTGCGCGAGCGCTCGATTGGTGCTGAGAGTCCCAAAGGAGGCGGCCTGCTCAAGGGAAGCGAATTGGCTTCGACCTTCAGCTTCCTGCGCCCGAACGACCTGGTGTGGAACTACGTCGTCGGCAATTACCTGAAAGGCGAAACGCCGCCTCCGTTCGACCTGCTTTACTGGAACAGCGACAGCACCAACTTGCCTGGGCCGATGTATTGCTGGTACCTGCGCCACACCTACCTGGAGAACCGGTTGATGAAGCCGCGCGATCTGACGGTCTGCAGCCAGCCGCTGGATCTGTCGCTGATCGACACACCGGCCTACATCTACGCCTCTAGAGAAGATCACATCGTGCCCTGGGAGTCCGCCTACCGCTCTACGCAGGTGCTCAAGGGCAAGAAGCGATTCGTGCTCGGCGCCTCGGGTCACATTGCAGGCGTGATCAATCCGCCCGCCAAGAAGAAGCGCAGCCACTGGGTCGGTGGCACCGCAGCTGTTCCGGCCAGGGCGGACACCTGGTTCGGCAAGGCCAAGGAACATCCGGGCAGCTGGTGGACCGACTGGGCACTTTGGCTGGCCAGCCATGCGGGTCGGCAGGTTGCCGCGCCGAAATCCGCCGGTAGCCGCCGGCACCCTGTCATCGAACCAGCGCCAGGGCGCTACGTGAAGCAGAAAGTCTGACAGCGGTCCGAAGCATTTCAACGCGCCGTCTTTCCGTTCGCAGTAAGGTGTACAGCTGCGTCATCTCCGTGCTGTACTTTCACCTCAATCCAGGAATTCATCATGAGCACAGATATCGTCATCGTTTCGGCCGCCCGCACCGCCGTGGGCAAGTTCGGCGGCAGCCTGGCGAAAGTGCCGGCGTCGGCATTGGGATCGGTTGCCATTGCCGAGGCGCTCAAGCGCGCCGGGCTGACGGGTGAACAGGTCAGCGAAGTCATCATGGGGCAAGTGTTGCAGGCTGGTTGCGGCCAGAACCCGGCACGGCAGGCGTCGATCGGGGCTGGCCTTCCCAACACCGTGCCAGCGATGACGATCAACAAGCTGTGCGGATCGGGCTTGAAGTCGGTCGTGCTGGCAGCTCAAGCCATCCGCGACGGCGATGCAGACATCGTCGTGGCCGGCGGCCAGGAGAACATGAGCATCGCGCCGCACGTGCTGCCGGGCTCGCGTGATGGCGTTCGGATGGGCGAATGGAAGCTGCTGGACACGATGTTGTGCGATGGCCTGACCGACGCCTTCAACGCGTACCACATGGGAGTCACTGCGGAGAACATCGCCAAGAAGTACGGCATCAGCCGCGAAGCACAGGACGCACTGGCACTGGCCTCGCAAATGAAGGCTGCAGCGGCACAGGAGGCAGGGCGGTTCAACGATGAGATCGTCAGCGTCAGCATTCCACAGCGCAAGGGCGACCCTCTGTTGTTCGGGGTCGACGAATTCGTCAACCGCAAGTGCACAGCCGAAGGGCTGGCGGGTTTGCGGCCTGCTTTTGACAAGGCCGGTGGTGTAACGGCTGGTAACGCCTCGGGCATCAACGATGGTGCGGCGGCGGTGGTGGTGATGAGTGCCGCGCGCGCTGCGGCCCTCGGCCTGACGCCGTTGGCACGCATCGCCAGCTACGCCAGCTCCGGACTCGACCCCGCCATCATGGGCATGGGTCCGGTGTCGGCCTCACAGCGAGCGCTGGCGAGGGCTGGCTGGAAGGCGGCGGACCTCGATCTGCTGGAGATCAACGAGGCATTCGCTGCCCAGGCCTGTGCTGTGCACCAGGAAATGGGCTGGGATACCAGCAAGGTCAATGTGAACGGTGGCGCCATCGCCATCGGACATCCGATCGGCGCATCCGGCTGCCGCGTGCTGGTCACCTTGTTGTACGAAATGCAGAAGCGCAATGCCAAGAAGGGTCTGACCAGCCTGTGCATCGGCGGCGGCATGGGGATTGCAATGACGCTGGAACGCTAAATCCAACACAGTCTTCGGTGACAACCCGGTTGACCCACCGGTCTGTCAGGGCCCAGCCTTGACGTTGCGCCCATTCAGAACAACACAGAGGAGTGAGAAAGATGAGCAAGAAGATTGCATATGTGACCGGTGGCATGGGCGGCATCGGAACCACCATGTGCCAGCGCCTGCACCGGGACGGTTTCACGGTGGTGGCTGGTTGCGGCCCGAGTCGTGACTTCAAGAAGTGGCTCGACGAGCAAGGCGCGCTTGGCTACCAATTCCACGCATCTGTCGGCAATGTCGGCGACTGGGACTCCACCACGGCTGCTTTCCAGAAGGTCAAGGCAGAGCTGGGTCCGATCGACGTGCTGGTCAACAACGCCGGCATCACCCGCGACGGCATGTTCCGCAAGATGAGTCGTGCCGATTGGGACGCGGTGATCGAAACCAACCTGACCAGCCTGTTCAACGTGACCAAGCAGGTCATCGAAGACATGCTCGAAAAGGGCTGGGGCCGCATCATCAACATCAGCTCGGTCAACGGCGAGAAGGGTCAGTTCGGCCAGACAAATTATTCTGCTGCCAAGGCCGGCATGCACGGCTTCACGATGGCGCTGGCGCAGGAAGTGGCCAACAAGGGTGTGACTGTCAACACCGTCAGCCCTGGCTACATCGCGACAGACATGGTCAAGGCCATCCGGCAGGACGTGCTCGACAAGATCATCGCCGGCATCCCGGTCAAGCGACTGGGCACACCGGACGACATCGCATCGATGGTGGCGTGGGTAGCGTCCGACGAATCGGGTTTTGCCACCGGCGCCGACTTTTCGGTCAATGGCGGCTTGCACATGGGGTGATGTGATTCGACCGCTTCGGTGCTCAGGACCGGAGCAAGTCTTTTGCGACGCCAGCCAAAGTGCTGGCGTCGCCGTTTTCGGGCTCCACACGCAGCGCATCGCCAAACCCGGTGAAATTGCGCTGCATCGACTGCAGGTAGACCGGGTCGTAGTGGACGACTAGCAACTCGCGCACCACGCTTTCAATGCGGCCTGATCTGGCGGCCGCCTGCCACTGGTTGATGAGCTCATTGCCGCGCAGCGGGCGCAGGGCGTCGAGCCGGACGCAGAACGTGGGCACGTCGTTGACGAAGAAGTCGTAGTCGGCCATCAGCAGAGCAACCCGCGCGTCCTCTGGCAAATCAAGTCGCACGCAGGGCGAAGCGCGCATGCATTCGATGAGTCGCTCCGGCACGCGTAACTCGCCGACCTTGCGGCTCTCGCTTTCCACCCACACCGGCCGCGCCGGGTCGAAGTGGCGCATCGTGTCCCACAGGCGCGAATCGAACTGCTTCTGTGTCGGCTGCGGGCTTCCGGGCACCAAGCCAAGCACCGATCCGCGGTGATTGGCCAGCCCCTCCAGATCGAGCACCTGCGCACCTTGCGCCTGCAGCGCCGCCAGCAGGCGACTTTTGCCCGAGCCGGTCTTGCCGCACACCACGCGAAAGCGCAGCGACAACGGCTGCACATCCAGAGCCGCCATCACCGCGCGCCGGTAGGCCTGGTAGCCACCTTCGATCACCTGTACACGGAAGCCGATCTGGCTGAGCACCAGCGACAGCGCGCCGCTGCGCTGTCCGCCCCGCCAGCAGTAGACCAGCGGCTGCCAGTCCTTGGGCTTGTCGAGTACGTGGCGCTCGATGTGCATGGCCAGATTGCGAGCCACCAGCGCCGCGCCGCGCTTGCGGGCGACGAAGGGCGAGACCTGCTTGTACTCGGTGCCGACCAGCGCACGCTCAGCATCATTCAGGCTTGGCCAGTTGACAGCACCCGGCAGCCGATCGAGCGCGAACTCACCTTCCGATCGCGCATCGATGACCGTGTCGTAGTGATCGAGTCGCTCCAGGCACTCAGAGGCGCTGACTGGGGTCAGAGGCATCGTGCGGACCGCAGAGTCTCAGGCCGCGATCGCATCGAGCAACTCGGTCTCGATCGCGATCTGCGTGCGGTTGTGGCGCAGTGCAGCACCATCGATCAGGAAAGTGTCTTCGGCGCGCTCGCCCAGCGTGGTGATCTTGGCGAGCTGCAGGTTGATCTGGTGCTGCGCCAGCACGCGGGCGATGGAATAAAGCAGGCCTGAGCGGTCGCTGGCCGATACGCTGAGCAGCCAGTTCTGTGCGCGCTCATCGGGGCGCAGCGTGATGCGCGGCGTGACCGGAAACGACCTCACGCGTCGTGACAGGCGTCCGCGGCTCGGCTCGGGCAACGTGCCCTGGGCGTCGAGTGCGCGACTGAGTTGACTCTCGACCAGCGAGATCAGGTCGCGGTACTGCGCTGCCGGTGCGCCGTCGCGTGAAGCCTCGAATTGCGGGTTGATGACCTGGAAAGTGTCCAGCGCATAGCCGGATTTCGTGGTGTGCACTTTCGCTTCGAGGATGTTGAACTGCGCGCTGTCGAAATAGCCGCAGATGCGTGCGAACAGGTCAGCGCGGTCGCGTGCATAGACCAGCACCTGCAGGCCTTCCCCGACCGGCGAAACCCGGGCCTTCACCACCGGCGACTCGGACTGCAGCTGCGCATGCAGGGAGCGGGCATGCCAGGCGATCTCGTTGACGTCGTGACGGGAGAAATAGCTGATCGACAGTGTGTTCCACAGAGGCGCTTCGACGTTCGGCGGCTGCAGGGCCAGGTTCAGCATGTGCCGCGCTTCTTGCTTGCGCGCTTCGATTTCGGCATCGAGCTGAGGTTGCGCGCCACCCAGTGCGCGCAAGGTCGCGCGGTACAGGTCTTCAAGCAGCTTGCCCTTCCAAGCGTTCCACACTTTCGGGCTGGTGCCGCGGATATCGGCGACCGTCAGAAGATAAAGCGCGGTGAGTCGGCGTTCCGTACCGACGAGTTGCGCAAAGGCCTGGATCACCACCGGATCGCTCAGGTCTTCTTTCTGCGCGACGCGTGACATCGTCAGGTGTTGCTTCACCAGGAATTCGATCAGCGAGGCTTCGTCGTGCCCCAGGCCGTGATCGCGGCAGAAGCGCTTGGCTTCAGTCGTGCCCAGGACGGAATGATCTCCGCCGCGCCCTTTCGCCACGTCGTGAAACAGCGCCGCCACGTACAGGGTGTAAGGGCTGTCCCACTGCATCGCCAGTTGCGAGCAGAACGGATACTCGTGCGCATGCTCCGGGATGAAGAAGCGGCGCACGTTGCGCAGCACCATCAGGATGTGCTGATCGACGGTGTAGACATGAAACAGGTCGTGCTGCATTTGACCCACGATGCGGCGAAACACCCAGAGATAGCGCCCCAGCACGCTGGTCTCGTTCATCAGACGAAACGCGTGTGTCTGACCCGTCGGCGACTGCAGGATCTTCAGGAATGTGGCGCGATTGACCGGATCGTGCCGGAACTCGGCGTTCATCAGGTCGCGGGCGTTGTAAAGCGCGCGCAGCGTGCGAGACGACAAGCCGGTGATGCCGCTGGTCGACTGGAACGTCAGGAAGGTGGCCAGGATGGCCTGCGGCTGGCGCTGGTACAGATCGTCGCTGACGACTTCAAGCATGCCGTCGCGGTCGAGGAAGTTCGCGTCGATCGGCCGCATCGGCGCGTCCTGCAGGCCGGAGATGCGCTCCTCGATGTTGAGCATCAGGATCTGGTTCAACTGGGCAACCGCCTTGGCCGCCCAGTAATAGCGCCGCATCAGCACTTCGGAGGCGCGCTGACCCTGTGTGGCGCGGTAGCCGAAACTCTCGGCCACCGTCCCTTGCAGATCGAACACCAGCCGGTCTTCACGCCGCCCGGCGACCAGATGCAACCGTGTGCGGATCAGTTTCAGCACACCTTCATTGCGCTGGAGCTGCTTGACTTCAAAGGGGGTTGCCAGTCCGCTGGCGGCCAGTTCGGCCCAGTTGCGGCCCAGGCCAGCCGCCCTTGCAACCCACAGGATCACTTGCAAATCTCGCAGGCCGCCTGGACTTTCCTTGCAGTTCGGCTCGAGGGAGTAGGGTGTCTCTTCGAACTTCTGATGGCGCTGACGCATCTCCAGCGTCTTGGCGCGCAGGAACGAACGCGCATTCATGGCCTGCGAGTTGTTGCGACGGAACACATTGAAGCCCCGTCGCGATCCGCACAGGTAGCGAGATTCGAGCAGCGCCGTGCGCACGGTGATGTCGCGCTCCGCCTCGGCCATGCACTCTTCGACCGTGCGCACGCTGGAGCCGATTTCGAGGCCGATGTCCCAGCAGGCGGTGATGAAGATTTCCACCCCATGTCGTGGCACCGACGACATGGTGCCGTCACCAGGAGGTGTCGATGGCAGCAGCACCAGCACATCGACGTCGGAATGCGGGAACAA
>CANHOE010000160.1 GCA_947462175.1 Burkholderiales bacterium
CCACCGTGGGTGCCACCGGGCCGGCGATCACATCGCATTCGGTGAAGCAGTGCTGAAAATCGTCAGCGATCATGCGGCGCAGCTTCTGTGCTTGCAGGTAGTAGGCGTCGTAGTAGCCATGGCTCAGCACATAGCTGCCGATCATGATGCGGCGCTTGACCTCGTCACCGAAACCTTCGGCGCGCGTCTTCTTGTACATGTCGAGCAGGTCGGTGTAGTTCGCTGCGCGATGACCGAATTTCACGCCGTCGAATCGGTTCAGGTTCGAGCTGGCTTCGGCGGGCGCGATGATGTAGTAAACCGGGATCGACAGTTCGGTGCGCGGCAGGCTGACCTCGACCAGCGTGGCACCCAGCTTCTCTAATTCGACCAGCGCGGCGCGCACTGCGCCATCGACCTCCGAGGCCAGGGCGGCGGGGAAGAATTCCTTGGGCAGGCCGATGCGCAGGCCTTTCAGTGGTTGCGCGGCGGTGGCCTCGGCGCGGGGTGTGCGCATCGCGGCGGCGTAATCCTGCGGCGGCCGCTGCGCGCTGGTCGCGTCGCGTTCGTCGAAGCCGCTCATCGCGCCGAGCAGCAAGGCGCAGTCTTCGGCTGATCGCGCCATCGGCCCAGCCTGGTCGAGGCTGGAGGCGAAGGCGATCATGCCGAAGCGTGAACAGACGCCGTAGGTCGGCTTGATGCCAGTGATGCCCGAAAAACTGGCCGGCTGGCGGATCGAGCCGCCGGTGTCGGTGCCAGTGGCGGCCGGCACGAGGCGAGCGGCCACCGCAGCGGCAGAGCCACCCGAAGAGCCGCCGGGCACCCGGCTGAGATCCCACGGATTTTTCACCGCACCGTAGGCCGAGTTCTCGTTGCCCGAGCCCATCGCAAACTCGTCGCAGTTCAGCTTGCCCAGCGTCACCATGCCAGCGCCTGGCGCCAAGCCGGGTTCACCACCACCAAGGCGCGAGACCACCGTGGCGTCGAACGGGCTGCGGTAGCCCGCCAGCATCTTCGAAGCCGCAGTGGTCGGCAGGTCACGGGTGACGAAGATGTCCTTGTGCGCCAGCGGAACGCCGAGCAGTGGCTGGGAGCTTTCGGTTTGCGCACGGCGCGCGTCCGCACTCCGAGCCTGCGCCAGTGCGGCGTCGGCATCGACACACAGCCAGGCGCCCAGGTGCTCGTGAGCGGCGATTCGGGTCAGCAAGTGGCCGGTGACTTCGACGCTCGACACCTGCTTCTCAGCCAGCGCACGCGCCAGATCGGCCACGCCCAGATCATGCAAGGCGGCGCTCATTCGACCACCCGCGGCACGAGGAAGAGACCGTCTTCGATCGCCGGCGCGCTGCGCTGGTTGAGTTCCCGTTGGTCGGTCTCGGTGACCACGTCGTCGCGCAGCCGCAGGCTGACTTCGCTGACCGCCGACAGCGGCGTGTACAGCGGTTCCACGCCGGTGGTGTCGACGGCACTCATCTGCTCCACGATGGAGAAGAAGGCATTGAGCTGCGTCAGCATGGCCGCTTGTTCGGTGGGCTGCAGCGCCAGCCGCGCGAGGTGCGCGATGCGGCCGACGTCATCCGGGGTCAAAGGCATGGGAATTTCGGTTCGGTGAGGGGTTGCGGCGGGTGGTGAACCCGGGTCCATCGGGTATTATCTGCGTTGGTTGTCAACCCATCGGACGCACAGCCCATGTCGTCTTCAGCGGGCGCGTCGCCTGATCGGTACCAAGGTAGCAGGCCGTCGATGTGGCGGGCTTGGAAGCTCGCAGGTCGCGCTGGTCGTGACACCCGTTTCGTCCCTTTTTCTCCCCCCTCATTCCATGGAATCGTCGGGTTCGAGCGAGGCGCTCCTTCGCTGTGGGCGCCGGCCCTGAGCACCGCAAACACACTATGTTCGGATCCTTTCGTCGCTATTTCTCGACGGACCTGGCCATTGACCTCGGCACCGCGAATACGCTGATCTATGTCCGGGGCAAGGGCATCGTGCTCGACGAGCCTTCTGTCGTGGCCATTCGCCACGAGGGTGGGCCGAACGGCAAGAAGACCATCCAGGCGGTTGGCTCCGAGGCCAAGGCGATGCTGGGCAAGGTGCCTGGCAACATCGAAGCCATTCGGCCGATGAAGGACGGCGTGATCGCCGACTTCACCGTCACCGAGCAGATGCTCAAGCAGTTCATCAAGATGGTCCACCCGCGCTCGGTACTTCGTCCCAGCCCGCGCATCATCATTTGCGTGCCCTGCGGCTCGACCCAGGTCGAGCGCCGCGCGATCCGTGAATCGGCACTGAACGCCGGCGCCAGTCAGGTCTACCTGATCGAGGAGCCGATGGCCGCCGCGATCGGCGCGGGCCTGCCGGTGTCGGAAGCATCGGGCTCGATGGTGGTGGACATTGGCGGCGGCACCACCGAGGTGGGCGTCATCAGCCTGGGCGGCATGGTCTACAAGGGCAGCATCCGCGTCGGTGGCGACAAGTTCGACGAAGCCATCATCAACTACATCCGCCGCAACTACGGCATGCTGATCGGCGAGCCTACCGCCGAGGCGATCAAGAAGAACATCGGCAGCGCCTTCCCTGGCTCTGAAGTGAAAGAGATCGAGGTAAAAGGCCGCAACCTGAGCGAAGGCGTGCCGCGTAGCTTCACCATCAGCAGCAATGAAATCCTCGAGGCCTTGACCGATCCGCTGAACCAGATGGTCTCGGCAGTCAAGAACGCGCTGGAGCAGACCCCGCCCGAGTTGGGCGCCGACATTGCCGAGCGCGGCATGATGCTCACAGGCGGCGGCGCTTTGCTGCGCGACCTGGACCGCCTGCTTGCCGAGGAAACCGGCCTGCCTGTGCTGGTTGCCGAAGATCCGTTGACCTGCGTGGTGCGCGGTTGCGGCATGGCCCTCGAGCACATGGAGCGCCTCGGCTCGATCTTCACGTCAGAGTGACATGCTTCTAGGCTCCATCGATCGAACGCCGCCGCCGTTCTTTCGCCAGGGCCTGTCGGCGCTCACCAAACTGGCGCTGTGCTCGGCGCTCGCGGTGTTCCTGATGGTCGCCGACGTTCGATTCAAGCTGACCCAGCCGCTTCGTGCCCTGCTTGCCACCGCGTTGCATCCGGTGCAGCGCAGTTTGCTGGCACCGGTCGATGGGGTCGAATCTGCCCTTCAGTACGCGGCCGGACTGGAAGCTGCGATCGCCAATGAATCTGCCGCCCGTCGGGCGCTGGCCGGCCAGGCGTTGCGCGTGAACCAGATCGATCAGTTGCAGACGGAGAACGCACGACTGCGCGCGCTGCTCGACGTGCGAAGCGGCCTGCAGGTGCGATCGCAGGCAGCCGAAGTGCTCTATGAATCGACCGATCCGTATTCCCGCAAGCTGGTGGTCGACAAGGGGCTGGCGCAAGGCATTGCGGGGGGCTCGCCAGTGCTCAGCGAAGCCGGGGTGATCGGCCAGGTGACGCGGGTCTATCCGCTGTCGTCCGAGGTGACGCTGCTGACCGACAAGGACGCGGCGGTGCCGGTGCTGAACGCCCGCACGCAGGCGCGAGGCGCTGCCTATGGATTGGCCACGGGCGATGCGCTTGAGCTCCGCTTCATGGCCGGCAATGCCGATGTGCAGGTGGGCGACCTGCTGCAGACCTCGGGGGTCGATGGCGTCTACCCTCCGGGCTTACCGGTGGCCAAGGTGATGAGCATTGATCGCACGGCCGATTCCGGCTTTGCCAAGATTGTTCTGGCGCCGGCGGCGCCCGCGGGCGCGGTGCGCCATGTGCTGGTGCTGGAGCCCATTGGCTTGCAATTACCGCCACACCCTGAATCCATGGACGCCGCGGCACCGGTTTCTGCGCCGGCCTCTGCCGCCTCGGCCAGCCACGACAAGAAAGCGGCACGCCGATGATCTTGCCGCGCCGCACCGATCAGCTTTTGCTGCCCGTCAACCCGCTTTTCCTGTGGTTCACGCTGCTCTGTGCGTTGGCCATCAACCTGGTGCCGCTGGGCCGCCATCCGGCGGCTCCTGATGCGCTGGCGCTGGTGCTGGTGTTCTGGAACGTGCACCAGACGCGTCGGGTCGGGGTCGGCGTCGCGTTCTTGTTCGGCTTGTTGATGGACGTGCACGCCGGCGCGCTGCTGGGCCAGCATGCACTGGCCTACACGCTGCTGGCTTACGCAGCCACGTCCATTCACCGCCGATTGTTGTGGTTTGACCTGCCATCCCAGGCGCTGCAGATCCTGCCGCTGTTCCTCGCGGCGCACCTGGTGTCATTCGCAGTGCGGATGATCGCCGGCGGCATGTTGCCTGGATGGCAGGCGCTGTTGGCGCCGGTCTTCGAGGCGCTGCTTTGGCCGCTCGCGACCTGGCTGCTATTGGCCCCGCAGCGCCGCGCCCCCGACCGCGACCAGAACCGACCGTTGTGAGCGCGGCGTCGAGATGACAGAACTCAAGAACGTCGAGCAGGAGCTGCGCCGCTTTCACACGCGGCTGCTCGCGGCCGCGATGTTCGTGCTGCTGTGCTTCGGCCTGCTGGCCTTTCGCCTGACGCATCTGCAGGTGGTCAAGCACGAAGAGCTGAGCGTTCGTGCCGAGAACAACCGCATTGCCGTGGTGCCGATCGTCCCGAATCGCGGGCTGATCGTCGATCGCAACGGCGTCGTGCTGGCCGACAACTACTCGGCCTACACGCTGGAGCTGATGCCGTCGCGCATCAACGACCTCGACGCCACGATCAACCAGCTGGCCGAGGTGATCGACATCTTGCCCCGCGACCGCAAGCGGTTCAAGCGGCTGATGGACGAGAGCAAGAATTTCGAGTCACTGCCGATCCGCACCAAGCTCACCGACGAGGAAGTGGCCCGCTTTACTGCGCAGCGCTACCGTTTTCCGGGTGTCGAGGTGAAGGCCAGGCTGTTTCGAAATTACCCGCTGGGCGAGGTGGGCAGCCATCTGCTGGGCTACATCGGGCGCATCAACCAGGCTGAAAAGGAAGTCATCGACGAGTCGGATGACGCGCCCAATTATCGCGGCACCGAGTACATCGGAAAGCTCGGCATCGAGCAGAGTTACGAGGCCGACCTGCATGGCACCACCGGGTTCGAGGAAGTGGAAACCAGTGCGGCTGGTCGGGCAGTGCGGCGGCTGCACAGCAACCCGGCCACACCAGGCAACAAGGTGGTGCTGTCGATCGATATCCGGCTGCAGGCGTTGGTCGAATCCCTGTACGGCGACCGGCGCGGGGCGCTGGTCGCCATCGATCCGCGCAGCGGCGAGGTGCTCGCCTTCGTCAGCAAGCCCACCTTCGACCCTAACCTGTTTGTCGACGGGATCGACAGCGAGAGCTGGAAGGAACTCAATGAGTCGCCGGACAAGCCGCTGCTGAACCGAGCGCTGCGCGGCACCTACCCACCGGGATCGACCTACAAGCCTTTCATGGCGATGGCGGCGCTGAATGCCAACAAGCGCTCACCCAGCACCTTGATCAACGACACCGGGGCGTTCATTTTTGGAGGCCACCGCTACGGCAGTCCGGAGAACGAGCGCGGCGGCATCATGGACATGCGCCGTGCCATCGTCGAATCGAGCAATGTGTATTTCTACACGCTGGCCAACGAGATGGGCGTGGACCTGATCCACGACGAGCTGTCGCCGTTCGGTTTTGGCCGCAAGACCGGCATCGATGTCGAGGGCGAGGTCTCGGGCCTGCTGCCTTCGACCCACTGGAAGCGGCGCGCCTACAAGCGGGCCGATCAACAGAAGTGGTATGCCGGCGAAACGATTTCGCTGGGCATCGGCCAGGGCTACAACAGTTTCACGATGCTGCAGCTGGCCACGGCGATGGCCACGCTCGTGTCAGGTGGTCAGCGCTACGAGCCGCGGCTGGTGCGTCGGATCGACGATGTGCTCACGGGGGACCAGCGGCAGATTTCAGCCCACGCGATCCCGCCGATCGGTCTGAAGCCGGAGCAGGTGGCGGTGATCCGCGAGGCCATGCATGGCGTGACCATCTCCGGCACGTCGACACGGGTGTTCGCTGGCGCCGGCTACCAGAGCGGCGGCAAGACCGGCACGGCGCAGGCGGTGGGCCTGAAGCAGAACGAAAAATACAGTGCGAATCGGGTTGAGGAGCGCTTGCGCGATCACGCGTTGTACGTTGCCTTCGCACCAGTGGAGAACCCGCAGATCGCGGTTGCAGTGATCGTCGAGAACGCCGGTTGGGGTGCTGGCGCTGCGGCGCCGATAGCGCGCAGGCTGTTCGATTACGTGCTGCTGGGCCAGGTGCCCAGCGAAGAGGACATCGTCGCCACGCGTGCCGGCACCTCGGCTGCGCCGGTCGGCACGCCGCGGCACATCCAGGATCTGGTGCTGCCCGGCAACCCAGCGCTGCCCGCGATGGCGGCCGTGCCTGCCAGTGCAGCCGCAGCGTCTGCACCCGCCTCAGCCGATGACGTGGCGGCCACAC
>CANHOE010000161.1 GCA_947462175.1 Burkholderiales bacterium
GCGCTGGCCAAGGCCCGTTCAGTGGCAGTGCGGCATCCGTGGGCAGTGGTGATTGGCTCGGATCAGGTCGCCGAACTCGACGGTGAGGCACTGAGCAAGCCAGGCCATCACGACGCGGCGGTGCAACAACTGCGTGCAATGCGCGGCCGACAGGTGGTCTTCCACACCGCGGTGGCCGTGGTGTGTGCCAACAGCGGCTTCGAAGCGAGTGCCCTCGCGCGCGTCAGCGTGACCTTCCGGCAACTTTCGGACACAGAGATTGAACGCTACCTGCGAATCGATCGCCCTTACGACTGCGCCGGCAGTGCGAAGGTCGAGACACTCGGCATAGCACTGCTCGACGCGGTCGAGTCGGATGACCCAACGGCGCTGATCGGGCTGCCGCTGATCCGCACCTGCACGCTGCTGCGTCAGGCAGGAATCGATCCGCTGGGGCACACAGCCTCATGAACGGCACGCTGTACCTGGTGCCCAACACGCTGGATTTCGGCGTGGCGCGCCTTGATGTGGGCGCAGGCGCCCTGCCGGATCTGCAGGACGTGCTGCCGCTGGGGGTGATACGCATCGCCGCGCGGTTGCCCTGCTGGGTGGCCGAGAACGCGAAGACCACTCGGGCTTTCCTGAAGCGCGTGAATGAAGTCGTGGCGCTGTCGCAACCCTTGCAGGCGATCCGGATTGTCGAATTGCCTCGCGCCAACAAGGGCGCTCCGCAGGCGCCGAGTTCATCGTTCAACGCGCTGCTGGCGCCCGCATTGGATGGCCAGGACATCGGCCTGATCTCAGAAGCCGGATTGCCGGCCGTCGCCGATCCGGGCGCAGCGCTCGTGCAAGCAGCGCACGGCATGAAGCTCCGCGTCGAGGCGCTGTCGGGACCGAGCTCGCTGATGCTGGCGCTGGCAGCCAGCGGACTCAATGGCCAAAGCTTTGCCTTTGTCGGCTATCTCCCCGTCGATGCCGCTGCACGCGCAGCGCGCATTCGCGAATTGGAATCGATATCGCGTCGGGCACAGCAGACGCAGCTGATGATCGAAACACCCTACCGAAACGCCGCCCTGCTGGGCGCGCTGCTGGACGCGCTGAATGGCAGCACGCGTCTATCGGTCAGTTGCGCCCTGACCCTCGCACAGGGCTGGAGCCGCACCGATGTGGTCGCAGACTGGAAATCCAGGCCAGCGTCGCTCCCGAATGACACACCCGCTGTGTTTTCCTTGCTCGCCTGATCTCGCTCGATAGCTAAGGGCACCAACCGTCATCCGACGGCGGTTACTCGCTCTGATCGGCCGTGAGTTTCTCGCCGAACAGCGCGGCGACGCGCCGTTTCGGCTTGATGTTCGGGGACAGGCCACGAGAGGAAGCTGCGGGCGCGACCGACGCCGACTCCCAGGCAGGCTGCGCGGTGGCGCTGGGCTCGTAGGGGCGGTCGAAGAAAGGATCGGAAGGAGCCTTGCGAGCACCCTCACCCGCACTGCGATACGGCGAGCGAGGCCGACCGGCCGCCGCCGGCTCGGCGGCTGAATCGGCCACCACCTGCGGCAGATCGTCCAACTCGCGGCGAGGCCGCTCGGCGCGTGGTTCTCGCCGCACCGGTGCCTCGTCGAGCTCGATCGGCTCAAGTTCGATCTTCTTCTTGATCAGCTTCTCGATGTCGGCAACCAGCCGGGCGTCATCACGCGACACCAAGGTAACTGCCAGACCCGACGCGCCCGCGCGACCCGTTCGGCCGATGCGGTGCACGTAATCTTCGGCGTTGAACGGCACATCGAAATTGAAAACTGCTGGCAGGTCGGCGATGTCAAGGCCGCGGGCCGCGACGTCGGTGCACACCAGCACGTCCACCTCGGCACGCTTGAAGGCCTCGAGTGCCTTCAGCCGCTCGTCCTGAGATTTGTCGCCGTGCAGCGCGTTGGTGCGCAGGCCGTCGCGCTCGAACGAGCGTGCCAGTCGCGCGCAGCCCAGCTTGGAATTGACGAACACGATCGCCTGGGTCAATGCCCGCTCGCGGATGATCTTGAGCACCGCGGCCCGCTTATCGTCGGTCGAGACGCTGAAGAAGCGCTGCTCGACATTCGTCGCTGTGGCATTTGGCCGTGCCACCTCGACCAGGATCGGGTTCTGCAGATAGCTCTCGGCCAGCCTTTTGATTTCCGGCGAGAAGGTCGCGGAGAACAGCAGGGTCTGCCGTTGCTTGGGCAGATAGCTCAGGATGCGCTGCAGGTCGGGCAGGAAACCGATGTCGAGCATGCGGTCGGCCTCGTCGAGGACGACGTATTCAACTTGCCCCAAATTGCAGTTCTTCGCCTCGATGTGATCGAGCAAGCGGCCCGGCGTGGCGATCAGCACCTCGACGCCAGTCTTCAGCTCGGCGGTCTGCGGCTTCATGTCGATGCCACCGAAGACCACCATCGATCGCAGCTTGGTGTGCTTGGCGTAAGTCTTGACGTTGTTGGCGACCTGATCGGCCAGTTCGCGTGTCGGCGCCAGCACCAGCGCACGCACGGGATGGCGAGCCGGCGACGCGCTGCTGTTCTCATGCTTGAGCATCTTCTGCAGCAGCGGCAAGGTGAACGCCGCGGTCTTGCCGGTGCCCGTTTGGGCAGCACCCATCACATCACGCCCATCAAGCACGATCGGAATGGCCTTGGCCTGGATCGGTGTCATCTGCGTGTAGCCAGAGTCACCCACCGCTCGCAGCAATTTGTCGTCGAGTGCGAGTGTGTCGAAGCGCACCGGGGCGGCAACCGTTTCGTCGGCCGGGGTATCGGGGCTGGCTTCGTGGGGTGTTTCAATCATCCGTGGATTATCGCCGCTGGCGTCCGGCAAGAGCGAGAGCTCGTCAAAAGTCGCCCCTAGAATGACCCGAAGCGCGGCATCTCCAGCCAATGCGCAGCTCCAGACTCAGCCCCAGTACCCATGATCCTCGTGACAGGCGGCGCCGGTTTCATCGGTGCAAACTTCGTCCTCGACTGGCTGAGCCACTCCAGCGAGCCGGTGCTCAACCTCGATGCACTGACCTACGCGGGCAACCGCGAGAATCTCCGCTCCCTGGACGGCGATCCGCGCCATGTGTTCGTCCACGGCGACATCACCGACCGCGCACTTCTCGACGGTCTGTTTGCCATCCATCGCCCACGTGCGGTGGTGCATTTCGCAGCCGAAAGCCATGTCGATCGCAGCATCCACGGGCCTGGCGCGTTCATACATACCAATGTGCAGGGGACGTTCAGCTTGCTGGAAGCCGCGCGGGCGTTCTGGTTGACGCTACCGGAGGGCGAAAGGAGCCAGTTCCGCTTCCATCATGTATCCACTGACGAGGTCTACGGCTCGCTCGGCCCGAACGACCCACCGTTCACCGAAACGAATCTGTACGAGCCGAACAGCCCGTATTCGGCCAGCAAGGCCGCCAGCGATCACCTGGTGCGAGCCTGGCATCACACGTACGGGCTGCCGGTGCTGACCACCAACTGCAGCAACAACTATGGGCCCTTCCATTTCCCCGAGAAATTGATTCCGCTGCTGATCGTCAATGCGCTGGCGGGCAAGCCGCTGCCGGTCTATGGCGACGGGCGGCAGGTGCGCGACTGGCTGTATGTGAAGGACCACTGCGCTGCGATCCGCGTTGTGCTGGAGGGCGGCCGTGTTGGTGAGACATACAACATTGGCGGCTGGAACGAAAAGCCCAACATCGACATCGTGCACACGGTGTGTGCGCTGCTCGACGAAATGCGCCCCGATGCTGCCGGCCCTTACCGCCGGCTGATCACCCACGTCACCGACCGCCCCGGTCATGACCGCCGCTACGCCATCGACGCCCGCAAGCTCGAGCGGGAACTCGGTTGGAAACCCGCCGAGACCTTCGAGACCGGCATCCGCCAGACGGTGCGCTGGTACCTCGAGAACGCCGATTGGGTGGCCCGGGTGCAAAGCGGTGCCTACCGCGAATGGGTCGATGCCAATTATTCAGCGCGCGCCTCCAGCGACACCTCACCATGAAGATCCTGTTGTTCGGCAAGAGCGGCCAGGTCGGCTGGGAGCTGCAACGCGCCTTGGCACCGCTGGGTGAATTGATCGCGCTCGATGCCGACAGCATCGATTGGCATGCCGACTTTGCCGCCCCCGAGGCGCTGGCCGCCACCGTGCGCGCCGTCGCGCCGCAGTGGATTGTCAATGCCGCGGCGCACACCGCCGTCGACAAGGCTGAAGGCGAACCCGAACTGGCACGTGCCATCAACGCGACCGCCCCGGGCGTGCTGGCCCGCGAAGCGGCGGCCCTTGGCGCCACGCTGCTGCACTACAGCACCGACTATGTGTTCGACGGCAGTGGCAGCGCACCCTGGGTGGAAGATGCGGCGACCGGTCCACTGAGTGTGTACGGCAGCACCAAGCTGGAAGGCGAAGAAACGATCCGCCGCAGCGGCTGCCAACACCTCATTCTGCGCACCAGCTGGGTCTATGCGGCGCGTGGCGGCAATTTCGCGAAGACCATGCTGAAGCTGGCGGCTGAGCGCGACGCCCTGAAGGTCATCGACGACCAGATCGGGGCCCCGACCGGCGCTGATCTGCTGGCCGATGTCTCAGCACATGCGCTGTGCCAGCTGACGCAGCGGCCCGAGCTCAGTGGCACCTACCACGCCGTCGCCAGCGGCCACACCAGCTGGCACGGCTACGCACGACATGTGATCGAGAGCGCGCGCGCGGCAGGCCAGTCGATTCGCGTGGCGCCAGACGCCATCGAAGCCGTGCCTACCAGCGCGTTCCCGACGCCGGCCCAGCGGCCCCGAAACTCACGACTGAACACCCGCAAGCTGCAAGACAGTTTCGGCCTGTGCTTGCCCGCGTGGCAGGCCGGCGTCGATCGCCTGCTGGCCGAAATCCTGTGATCTGCCCCTCGAACACGCGCACTGCATGAACTCACCTAGCCGGCATGAACTCACCTAACCGAAAAGGCATCTTGCTGGCCGGCGGCTCCGGCACCCGCCTGCACCCGGCCACGCTCGCCATCAGCAAGCAATTGCTGCCGGTGTACGACAAGCCGATGGTGTACTACCCTCTCAGCACACTGATGCTCGCCGGCATACGCGACATCCTGCTGATCAGCACCCCTCAGGACACACCGCGCTTCGAGAGCCTGCTCGGCGATGGCAGCCGCTGGGGCATTCACATCAGCTATTGCGTACAGCCCAGCCCCGACGGGCTGGCGCAGGCTTTCATCCTCGGCCGGGACTTCGTCGCTGGCGCACCGAGTGCACTGGTACTGGGCGACAACATCTACCACGGTCACGATCTGCAGGGGCTGCTCTCAGCCGCGGATGCGCGCAGCATCGGCGCCTCGGTGTTCGCATATCACGTGCAGGATCCAGAGCGCTACGGTGTCGTCGCGTTCGATTCGAACAAGCGCGCGCTCAGCATCGAGGAAAAGCCGAAGGTGCCCAAGAGCAACTATGCGGTCACAGGCCTGTACTTCTACGACCACCAGGTCTGCGACATCGCTGCGGACATCAAGCCCTCCGCACGCGGCGAACTGGAGATCACCGACGTCAATGCCCGCTACCTCGCGCAGGGGCAGTTGAACGTCGAGATCATGGGCCGTGGCTATGCCTGGCTCGACACAGGCACCCACGACAGCCTGCTCGAAGCCGGGCAGTTCATCGCCACGCTGGAAAAACGGCAGGGCCTCAAAGTGGCATGCCCTGAGGAAATCGCGTTCCGATCCGGCTGGATCGATGCGGCCCAGCTGGAGGCACTGGCTCGCCCCATGCTGAAGAACGGCTACGGCCAGTACCTGATGCAGATCGTCAACAACCAGGTGTTCTGATGAAGGTCATTCCGACAGCCATCGACGGCGTGCTGATCCTGGAGCCCAAGGTGTTCGGCGATGAACGCGGCTTCTTCCTCGAAAGCTTCAACCAGCAGGCTTTCAACGCGGCCGTCGGCCGGGACATCGCCTTCGTTCAAGACAATCATTCGCGTTCCGCGCGTGGCGTGCTGCGCGGCCTGCACGGACAGCATGCACCGCATGCGCAAGGCAAACTCGTGCGTGTGACGCAAGGCAGCGTGTTCGATGTGGCCGTGGACGTGAGAGCCGATAGCCCCACCTGCGGCCAGTGGGTGGGCGTCGAACTGAGCAGCACCAACCACCGGCAGCTGTGGATCCCACCGGGGCTCGCGCACGGCTTTCTGGTGACCAGCGACAGCGCCGACTTTCTCTACAAGACGACGGCTTTTTACCGCCCCGAGGCCGAGTTCTCGGTCCGCTGGGACGACCCCACACTGGCCATCGCCTGGCCACTGAATGGAAGCACACCCGCGTTGTCGGCCAAGGACGCCGCGGCGCCGCCGTTTGGCC
>CANHOE010000162.1 GCA_947462175.1 Burkholderiales bacterium
CAGGTCGCCACACCCAGCCACATCATCCAGTCGGACGTCTACTCGGGTCTGGTCAGCAATGGTTTCCGGCGCAGCGGCATGTTCACCTACCGGCCGCAGTGCGACACCTGTCGAGCCTGCGTGCCATTGCGGGTGCCGGTGGCCGGCTTCGAGCCCACGCGCAGCCAGCGCCGCGCCTGGAAATCGCACGGCGCACTTCAGGCACGTGTGCTGAAACTGGGCTTCGTGCAGGAGCATTACCAACTCTATTTGCGCTACCAATCGGGTCGCCACAGCGGTGGCGGCATGGACAACGACAGCGTCGACCAGTACACCCAGTTTCTGCTGCAAAGCCGAGTCAATTCACGGCTGGTCGAATTCCGTGAGCCTGCGCCGGGGGCGGTGCCGGGGCAGCTCGGCGTGCTGAAGATGGTGTCGATCCTCGACATCCTGAACGATGGCCTGTCAGCGGTGTATACCTTCTACGAGCCGGAAGACAACACCAGCTACGGCACCTACAACATCCTTTGGCAGATCGAGCAGACGGTCCTGTTGAAGCTGCCCTATCTGTACCTGGGCTACTGGATCAGCGCCAGCGACAAGATGGCCTACAAGACGAAGTTTCGCCCGAACGAGCACCTGGTCGATGGCCGCTGGATGCCGCAACCTCGCAATGCGGTCGGCCCGTTGGCGGGCGAGAGAACGCCGGCTTAGGGGTGGCCAGCGTTGTCAAAGACTGATCCAACTGCACTCGACTCGGCAGCAGCCGAGACACTGGCCTGGGTCGACAAGGCGGTGATCGGACTGAACCTGTGCCCCTTCGCCCGTGCTGTGCGCATGAAGAGCCAGATCCGCTGCGTGGTCAGCGAAGCAACCGACGTCGAAGCATTGCTGAGCGCGCTGTGCAGCGAAGCCCAGTTGCTGCGAGACACCGACCCCATGCTTTGTGAGACGACCCTGCTGGTCCACCCCCAGCTGCTGGGGGATTTCGCCGACTACAACGATTTCCTCGACCTGGCCGAGGAGGCGCTTTCCCAGATGGGCTGCGACGGGGAATTGCAACTGGCCAGTTTCCATCCCCATTACCAGTTCGCCGGCACGGAAGTGGATGACGTGACGAACGCCACCAACCGATCGCCCTACCCGACACTGCACCTGCTGCGCGAGGCGAGCATCGATCGCGCAGTGCAGGCCTTTCCCGACGCAGAAGCGATCTACGAAGTCAATCTGCGCACGATGGAACTGCTCGGACAGGCAGGCTGGCAAGCACTGCAGGCGCAGTGTCGACGTGATACCAGCGAAGCCGCAGCGCCTGTCGCAACGCCACCGCCGTCCACGTGAGTCGCGTTCACGTAGGCCGTGGCTGACAAGACGACCCGGCCTGCGACGATGGTGTTCGCCGTGCCCGGTGGGCATCCTGAAATCTCACGGGCAGACGGCCCGACATTGGAGATTCAGATGCACCAGCCCCGTACTGCTTCACATCACAGCGCCCTGCTCGCCGCCCTGCTGCTTGCCATGGCTGCCACCGGTTGCAGCAACATGAGTCGGCGCGACCAGAACACCGCCGTCGGCGCCGGCGTGGGCGCAGCGGCTGGCGCCATCCTGACAGGCGGTGGAACACTCGGCACGCTGGGCGGCGCAGCCGTGGGTGGCGTGATCGGCAATCAGGTCGATCCGAAGAAAAAGTAGATCGACCCGCCCGAAGTACGCACGATGTCGGCAGCCTGCTAGCTGGCGCCGAGCGGCTTGAACAGCTCGTCGAAATCCTGCGCGGTCAGCGCGGCCGTCCCGGCCACCCCTGATAGGAGCGAATCAGCCAGGCCCGCCTTGCGGGCCTGCAGTTCCAGCATTTTTTCCTCGACCGTGCCGCTGGCCACCAGCTTGTAGACGAACACTGGTTTGCCCTGACCTATGCGGTATGCGCGGTCAATGGCCTGTTGCTCGACGGCCGGGTTCCACCACGGGTCATAAAGGATGACCGTGTCGGCCGCGGTGAGGTTGAGCCCGACGCCGCCGGCCTTCAGGCTGATCAGGAAGATCGGCGCGTCGCCATCCTGGAACGACTTCACGACCTCACCGCGATTGACGGTTTCGCCGGTCAATTTGAGGTAGTCCAGGTTCATTCGCGCCAACTCCGATTCGATCAGCGCCAGCATTTCGGTGAACTGCGAGAACACCAGGATGCGTCGACCGTCTTCGACCAGTGTGGGCAGCAAGTCACGCAGCAGTTCGAGCTTTGCAGACGGTGCACTGGCGGCGGTGTGATGGCGTACCACGGGCCTTTCAACCACCGCAGCGCCGAAGGTGGCTTCAGCCGATGTCTCGTCCTCGTCCTGCGGTGCTGCCGCGCGCAGTTTCAGCAAGCGCGGGTCGCAGCACACCTGGCGCAGCTTCAGCAGCGCATCGAGCACGACGATCTGGCTGCGCGCCAGGCCCTGCTTGGCAATCGCTTCGCGCAACTTGCTGTCCATGGTCGCGCGCACGGTCTCGTAAAGGTCGCGCTGCATGCCGTCGAGCTCGACGCGCAGCAGCGTCTCGGTCTTCTCCGGCAGGTCCTGCGCCACCTGCAGCTTGGTGCGTCGCAATATGAACGGCCGCACCCGCCGCGCCAGGTGCTCGGCCTGCAAGGTTTCCTGGCGCTTTTCGATGGGGTTACGGTAGTGCTCGCGGAACTGCGCCTCGTTGCCAAGCAGGCCAGGACTGACGAAGTCCATCAGGCTCCACAACTCACCCAGGTGGTTCTCCAGCGGCGTGCCCGAGAGGCAAAGCCGGTGTCGCGCGTTCAGCGCCTTCAGCGAGACCGTCGCCTGGCTGCGGCTGTTCTTGATGCGCTGCGCTTCATCGAGCACCAGGTAGTGCCAGGCGTGGCTGGCCAGCGCCGCCATGTCGCGCACTGCCAATGGATAGCTGGTGACCACGACATGTGCGCGGGCGATGCCTTTGAACTGCTGAGCACGGTGCTTTCCGTGCAGCACCAGCATGCGCAGCTGCGGCGTGAAGCGGTTCGCTTCAGCCAGCCAGTTCTCGAGCAGACTGGTCGGCACCACGACCAGGCTGGGGCGGTCGAGGCGCCCGGCGTCCAACTCGGCCTGCAACAAAGCCAGCGTCTGCAGCGTCTTGCCCAGCCCCATGTCGTCAGCCAGAACGCCACCAAAACCGGCCCGACGCAGGAAGTCCATCCACGCGAGGCCAGCGAGTTGGTAGGGCCTCAGCTGCGCTTGCACGTTCGGCGAGACAGCCACTGTCGGCAGGCCCTCTCCGGTGCGCAGCTGGCGAAGTTGATCAAGCAACTGATCGAGCGCCGGCGGCGCCCGCAGCGCCAGCCCGGCCGAAAGGGTCTCGATCGCGCCCAACTCGAAGCGCGACACCCGTGCTTCACCCGAGGCAAAACCGGTGGTGCCGAAAACTCCGCGCAGCCATGCCACCAAAGGCGCAATGCGCGCCACCGGCAGTCGCAGCAGACGCTCGCGCTTGAGCTGCCGGACATTCAGTGATGACGCGGCCGGCGGGGGCGCACTGTCGTCCGGCCACGGCAGCAAGACCTCGCCCTCGGCGTTGCTCAGTGAGGATTCGAGTTTGAGCCAGCCAGCCTGCACCAACCCCACCAGCAGCGGCACCAGATCGACCGGTGTACCGCCGACACTGACCTTCAGCCCGATGCGAAACCAGTCGGTGCCACCGTCGCTTGCCTCATCGAGGCTCAACTCGAAATCATCGGCCTCGTAGACCTCGAACGGGAAGTCGTCGGCGCGTTCGACGCGCCACCCCTGCGCCTGCAAGGCCGGCACCTGGTGGCTGAGCAGCGTCGGCCATGCATCGCGTGTGGTTGGCACCAGGATCAGCAACCCGTCCTCCAGTGCCGGCGGCAGCGCACCCGCTTGCAACCGCCCCGCCTTCAATGCGGCCATGCGGTCGAGTGCAAACGCAGCCACCCGACTCCACGGCCGCAGATCGAGCTGCTCGAACAGGTGCTGCATCGCCTGCGCCTCGGCCAGTGCATTGCGGCGAAAGCGCGTCAACTGCATCTGGCCGGGCCGCGACGGGTCGGGCTGCTCGAGAAAAGCCACGTCGGAGGCGCCGGCTGGAAAGTTGAAATCGATCGCCGCGCCACCACGGCGGCCGTCCGGCGAAGACAGTTCGTAGCGCAACAGCAGTTGCACCGCGGCCTGACGCAGCGGCTGACCCGCCGGCGGCGGGCGCTGGTGACCTTCGAGCCAGGTCTCGGACGGCACGTTCGGGCAGGTCAGCAGGCGCAGCACCGGTTGCAATGTCAACTCGCCCAGCTCCTGCAGGGGCTGCGCATGCGGTCCGGGCAATGGAAGCGCGACCTGGTGGGCCAGGCCCAGTGAGCGCAGTCGACCCACCAGCGCCGGCAAGGCGGTGTTCGGCACCGGTGGCATGCCGGCGAGCCACCGGATGGTGGTGCCAGACAGGCCGCTGCCAGACACATCGGCGGGACGCACGGACATTGCACCCGATGGTCCCCTGATCACCACATGCGGCTGCGGCAACAAAACGAGGCTGACCACATCGCCCGCAGGCAGGTCGCCGGGACCGTCAGCCGGAGTCACGGGCACCCATCGGGTGGACCACTGTCCGTTGGAGTCCGCATGCCATTGCAGATGCAAGGGCAGCGCTTCATCGCTCCACGACAGCGGTGGCCCCGGTGGGGTCTCTGGCATCAGGTCTGGCGAGCCGACAAACCAGCAGGTCCCGGCACTCACCAACTGCTGCAGCGTCGCGGCAGCGGTGCGCCCGACGAGCGGTACCGGGCCCGCCAACCGGTTCAGCGTGAACGGGAGTAGCGCTGCCAGCAGAAACTCGTCCTCGACGCCGACATACGAAGGCCGAGTGCGGAGGATGTCGGCCACGCTGGGCGCATGCGGGTGGTGTCGGCTGATCTCTCCATCGCGCCGCGTGCTGCCCAGGTGCAGCTTCAGCATCAGGCGCGAATCCTCGCTTGCGAGCACGTACATCAGGCGCTTGGTCGGTGACACGCGAGGCAGTTCGATCGACACCGGTTCATCGTCGAAACGCGTCGGCACAAAAGCCTGCTTCGCCTTGTCGAGCCAATTCTCGAGGGTCTGCGGCAAGCCAACCGCGTCCGCGAAGGTGTGGGGTGCTGCGACCGATGGGCGTGTCGACGTGGCCGCCGGTCGGCTGGCATGTGGCATCGCGGGGCCAGCGGTGCTGGCGCTCACGGCAACTTCGGCACCTTGGGTCCCCCGCCGACGCGCACGAACCAGAGCAGCCTCATGCGCCATCAGCGCCGCAGCGACGTGCTTGCAGTTGAACCCGATCGGACAGGTGCACAGCCCGCGCAGATGCAAGCCGGTGCGAGGGTCCACGAAGAAGCTGATCGTCTGCTCGTAGACCGCGGTGCCCGTTCCGCGCAGCCGGGTATGGAGGTGGTCGCCGTCTTCATGCTCGGACAGCAACGCCTGCTCGGGCTTCAGTCCGATGGCCTGCATCAGGGTGGCGTGATCGAAATGATCGCTGAGATCGAAATCGGTGGGCAGTGAAAACTCGGACATCGGACAGCGATCTCGGGCGGGCAACCGGGTATTGTCGGTCAGGCACACCGGCCTGCGGCGGCTGTGCGATCCTCGATGGGGTGATTTCGCATGCGCCGCCCTCATTCACTGCCCCGATCGGCGGGCTAACGCTGGCACGGCGCCGGTTTCTGCGCGCGCTGGCTGCACTGCCCTGGTTTGCTGGCGCGGCAGACGCCATCGCCCTCGTGCCGGCTGGCGCATCCAGCGTCCGCCCGCGGCCGCTGGTGTTTCCCGCAGACCACGGGGCGCACCCCGACACACGCATCGAGTGGTGGTATGTCACCGGCACGGTGGGCGTGGGCCCGTCGGCCGCAGAAGTGGGCAGCGCATCGGCAGACCGCTGCGGCTTCCAGGTCACGTTCTTCCGCTCGCGAACCGCTGTCGCAGCCGATCAGCCAAGCCGCTTCGCCGCGAAGCAACTGCTGTTCGCCCATGCCGCATTGACTGACCTGAAGCAGGGCCGGTTGCGACACGACCAGCGCATCGCCCGCAGCGGCTTCGGCATCGCGGAGGCGGCTGAGGGCGATACCGCCCTGGCATTGCAGGGCTGGAGCTTGATCCGCGAAGCGCGCGAGGGCGGAAGCCGCTACCGGGCCCGCGCTGGCAGCGACAGCGCGGGCTTCGCCTTCGACTTCAACTTCGACACCACCCAGCCGCTGCTGCTGCAAGGCGATGCGGGCTACTCGCGCAAGGGCCCGAAACCCGAGCAGGCCAGCCACTACTACAGCCAGCCGCAGCTGGCCGTCAGTGGCACGCTGACGCGCGATGGCGCAGCGCTGCCGGTGCGCGGCAC
>CANHOE010000163.1 GCA_947462175.1 Burkholderiales bacterium
AGGTGGATCTGGCGCGCAGTGTTGTCGGCGATGTCCTCGCCGCGCACCACGTGCGTGATGCCCTGCGCTGCATCGTCGACGACGACCGCGAGCTGGTAGGCCCACAGTCCATCGGCACGTTGCAGCACCACGTCGCCGATGGCCTGCGTGACGTTCTGGATTTGCGGGCCTAGCCGGCGGTCGGCCCAGTCGACGATCACATCGCTGCCGTCGGCATGCACGCAGCGCATCCGCTGCGCCCGCGCTGGCTTTCCTTGTAAGCCGAGACGGCAGGTGCCGGGGTAGATCAGTTCGCCGTGGCGGGTGCGAACCTGCCCAAGGGCCTCCCACGCTGCTTCGATGTCGCGCCGCGAGCAGGCACAGGGAAACACCAAACCGCGTTGCTGCAGCTGCTGCAAGGCCGAGCTGTAAGCCGAGCTGCGCTGCGATTGCCACACCACCGGCTCGTCGGGGTGCAGGCCGCAGGCTGCGAGCTGCGCAAGGATCAGCGCATCTGCGCCGGCCACGCAGCGTGGCATGTCGACGTCTTCGATGCGTACCAGCCAGCGGCCGTTCAACGCGCGCGCGTCGAGCCAGCTGGCCAGCGCGGCCACCAGCGAGCCCGCGTGCAGCGGGCCGGTGGGCGAGGGCGCAAAGCGGCCGGCCGGGCGGGGCATCTCGCGCTCTCTGCGTGCGCTCAGAAACCCAGCATCCGCGGGCCGGCGTGCCGCTCCAGCAGCGCCAGACGTGTCTCCGGGTTCGCCAGCCGGTCCAGCCACCAGCGCAAGGCCAGCCCGACCGGCGCGCTGCGGTTGCTGCCCTTCTTGCCACTGCTGCCGGCGACTGCGGAGCTGCCGATCATGCCGGCGTCCATCGCACGCGGATCGCCAATTGGCTGCCTTGCTGAAGGCACCCGCCAGGCGTAGCTGAAGGTGGCCGGTGCGCGACTGCGCTCGACAGTCTTCACCACCAGCCGGCCTGCGGCGATGTGTTCACGGGCAATCGGTTCCGGCAGAAAGCCGCAACCCAGGCAGCGCAGCAGGGCTTCGAGCTTGGCCTGCATCGTCGGCACTGTGAACACGTTCTGGCCGGGCAGCAGGTTCACCGTGACCGGTGCGAGGCGGTGCGCCGAATCGGCCACGGCCACGGCCCGATGGCGTACCAGCACTGTGTCGGTGATCGCTTCTTCGAACGGGGCCAGCGGATGGTGCGGCGCGACCACGAACACGAATTCCATCGTGCCCAGGGGTTCGACCTTCACGCCCGCCGGCGGGGCGTGGTCGAGGGTGACACCGATCGCCAGATCGGCCTGGCCTCCGACCAGCGCCTCCCAGGTGCCGGCGAGCACCTCGGTGCGCAGCCGCAGCCGCGTGCCCGGGCCCGTGGCAGCGGACACCGCGCCCGCCGGCGCGGGCGGGCGCAGCGCATAGAAGTCCTCGCACAGATCGAACACCGTCAGCCGCGATAAAGCGTCGTCGATCGCCACCGTCAGTTGCGTTTCCCAGCCCGTGGCCACACGCTTGACGCGATTGGCCACCGCATCCAGCTGCTCGAGCAGACGGCGCCCTTCGTGCAGCAGTTCGATGCCGGCGGCAGTCAGCTTGGCCTGGCCGGAGCGCCGGTCGAACAGCAGGACGTCGAGTGCGTCCTCGAGCTGTCGCACGCTGTAGGTCAGCGCCGAAGGTACTTTGCCCATCTCACGGGCGGCGGCGGCAAAGCTGCCGGTGCGGGCGATGACGTCCATCATCGTCAGCGCGTCCGGGGTCAGGAAATTGCGGGGCATGGTGAGCCAGCGAATTGAAGGAGCTTCATGTTATTTGAACGTTTGCGTCAAGTCCGCCTGCACGTCGCTCGGACTCCACGCTCCTAGAGTGGGGCCACACACAGGAGGTTCCCATGCTCACACTTCGCAAAGGTCAGGACCGTGGACATGCCGATCATGGCTGGCTCCAGAGTCATCACAGTTTCTCGTTCGCCGACTACCGCGACCCTGCGCACATGGGTTTCGGCAATCTGCGGGTCATCAACGATGACTACGTCGCGCCGGGCACCGGCTTCGGCACGCACGGCCACCGCGACATGGAGATCGTGACCTATGTGCTCAGCGGCGCGCTGGCCCACAAGGACAGCCTGGGCACCGGCGCGGTCATCCTGCCCGGCGACGTGCAGCGCATGAGCGCCGGCCGCGGCGTTCAGCACAGCGAGTTCAACCATGCTCCGGACGCCACCACACACCTGCTGCAGATATGGATCCTGCCTCGGATCCAGGGCATCGAGCCCAGCTACGAGCAGAAGCAGTTCGACGCGGCCGACAAGCGCGGTCGCCTGTGCCTGGTCGCGAGCCCCGATGGCCGCGACGGCTCGGTGACGATCCATGCCGACGCCGCGATCAGCGCCGGCCTGTTCGATGCCGGCGAGCGGGCCGAGGTCACGCTCGACCTGCGGCGCTTGGCTTATGTGCACCTCGTGCGCGGTCGGCTCAGCGTCAACGGTCAGGTGCTGGCCGGTGGCGATGCCGCGAAGCTCAGTGGCGAAAGCCAACTGGTGCTGACCGACGGGCAGGACGCCGAAGTGCTGGTGTTCGATCTGGCGGCCTGAGCGCGAGAGGCTTTCTGCTGTCCCCTCTGTTCGTTTTCATTTTCAGGAGTTCAACGTGTCCAAGATCGCGAGCCTGCTGCGCAGCGATGCGGGCTTCGAGCCCGCGTCGCTTGCTACATTGCGACATGGACATTGCGCTCACTGTTTTGCGGCTGCTGCCTTGGCATGACTGGGTGGCGCTGGGCGCCTTCTTCGGCGGCTGGGTGGGCTACGCCTTGTTCGCGCGGAATCTGGCCCATCGACAGCCCTCGATCCTGGCATCGACCAATCGCATCCGGCGGCAGTGGATGCTGCAGACGACATTTCGTGAAGTGCGCGTGGTCGACGGTGTCGTGATCCAGAACCTCTCGACCAGTCCGTCGTTCTTTGCGTCGACCACCATCCTGATCATCGGCGGGCTGCTCGCCGTGCTGGGCTCGAACAACGCTGGCGAGCTGGTGCGCGAGATCCCGTTTGCGGTGCGCACCTCGGTGCTGGTGCTCGACATGAAGATCGTGTTGCTGCTGGCCATCTTCGTCTACGCGTTCTTCCGCTTCACCTGGTCGATGCGGCAGTACACCTTTGGCGCCTTGCTGGTGGCGTCGGCCCCCGAGGCCGCGCAGTTCGCGTGCCTGGAGCAGCACGCGCTCTCGCGGGAGCAATTCGCCGACCGCGCGGGTCGCGTCGTCGGCATGGCGGCCGAGACCTTCAACGACGGCTTGCGGGCCTACTACTTTGCGTTCGCGGCGCTCAGCTGGCTGCTCTCACCTCTGGCCTGTGTGCTCGCCACAGCAGGCGTCATCTACATCCTCTACCAGCGGGAGTTCCACTCCGATGTGCTGGCGGTGCTCAACTCCTGATGCGGCTTCAGGCGTCGCGCGCCAGCCGCAGTCCGCTGAACTGCCACTGCGCCTCGGGCGGAAAGAAGTTGCGGTAGCTGGCGCGCACGTGGCCAGCCGGTGTGGCGCAGGAGCCGCCGCGCAGCACGAACTGGTTGCACATGAACTTGCCGTTGTACTCGCCAACCGCGCCCGGCAGCGGGCGGTAGCCCGGGTAGGCGCTGTAGCTCGACTGCGTCCATTCCCACACGTCGCCGAACATCTGCAACGGCTCGTCGCGCGCGGCGATGCTGGGCGGCAGTGGGTGGAAGGCGCCGCGATCGGCAAAGTTGGCGCGTTCCATCGCGCGTGGAGTGAGACGCCTCGCCGCGAACTCCCACTCGGCTTCGGTCGGCAGTCGTGCGCCGGCCCAGCGCGCATAGGCGTCGGCCTCGAAATAGCTCAGATGGCACATCGGCGCGTGCGGATCGATCTCGACCGTGCCTTGCAGGGTGTGCGTCAACCAGGTGCTGTCGCCCTGATGTCCCTGCTTCTGCCAGTACAGCGGCGCCTGGCGCGGCTGCCCTTCGGGCCCGTCTTGCACCCACGCCCAGCCCATCGACAACCACAGCTCGGGCCGCCGGTAGCCGCCGTCGTCGATGAACGCGAGGAATTCTCCGTGGTTGATCGGCCTCGACGCCAGCTCGAACGGCGTGGTGTATGCGCGGTGCTTCGGCGTTTCGTTGTCGAAGCAGAAGTCGCCATCGTGCGCTGGATCGTGCCCCAGGTCGAACAGACCGCCGTCGAACGCAAGCCAGCGCAGTGGCTGCGCCTGCACCGCACCGATGGGCCAGCGCTCGGCGTAGGCGCTGTGGTCATGAAGAGGGTCGGCTGGACGGGTCACGCAGAACGACAACGCGTGCTTGATGTCGGTCAGCAGCAGCTCCTGGTGCTGTTGCTCGTGGTGCAGCCCGAGGATGATCAGCGCACGCAGGTCGTCGCCGTCTTCGCCGATCGTCTCCGGGCGCGCGAGCAATGCCTGCATGCGCTCGTCGACGTTCGCCCGGTAGCACTTGACGGTGGCCAGGCTCGGCCGGCTGAGCAGCCCGCGGCGTGCACGAGGATGCTGCTCACCAACGCCCTGGTAATAGCTGTTGAACAACACGCGGAAGCGCGGGTCGAAAGCCTTGAACGCGCGCTCATGGCGTTCGAGCACGAAGGTCTCGAAGAACCACGTGAGGTGCGCCAGATGCCATTTGGTCGGGCTGGCATCGGGCATCGACTGAACCTGGCAATCCTCGTCGGAAAGCGGCTCGGCCAGGCGCATCGTGGTGTCCCTCACCGCAGCGTATTGCTGAGCCAACGCACTCAGTGGTCCTGGGGCGGAGGCGATCTGGCTTCGGTGTTCGTGTTGGTGATCGGGCTGCTGCTTCATCGATGACATCTCGCTGGGCCCGCAACGTCGCCGCGGCACGCAGCCACCTTACAACGGATCGACGACACCCTCGGGACCGAGCGGACTTTCGGCCGTGGATGCGCTGGCTGCAGGTTGCAAATCGCTGCCCACTTCGCGCCGTGCATCGAACACGAAGCAATGGCCGTCGAAGTGCGCACCGCCGGTTTCCTCGAAGTACTTGAGGATGCCGCCGTCAAGCTGCATCACCCGATCGACACCGGCGTCCGCCATGAACAGTGCCGCCTTCTCGCAGCGGATGCCACCGGTGCAGTAACTCACCACCGTCTTGCCGCGCAACTCGTCGCGGTGAGCCAGAACGGCCGCAGGGAAATCGCTGAACTTGTCGATGCGCCAGTCGATCGCGCCGCGAAAGCGCCCCGCGTCGACCTCGAAGGCATTGCGGGTGTCCAGCGTGACGACTTCTCGCCCCTCGTCGTCGTGGCCTTGATCTAGCCAGCGCGCGAGCGTCTGCGCACTGACCGCCGGTGCTCGTTCGGCCTGCGGGCGGATCGCGGGGTGGTTCATCCGGATGATTTCGCGTTTCACTTTCACAAGCAGCTTGCCGAACGGCACGGTGGGCGAGTGGCTTTCCTTCACTTCCAACTTGGCAAAGCGCGCGTCCTCGCGAAGCCAGACGATGAAGCCATGCACCGCGTCGGGTGGTCCTGCCAGAAACAGGTTGATGCCTTCCTCAGCCAGCAGCACCGTGCCTTTCAGATGCCGTTCTGATGCCTGCGCATGAATCTGCTCGCGCAGAGATTCCACATCGTCGAGCACGACGAAGCGGTAGGCGGAGATGTTCAGAACTGGTGACAAGGCGCGCAGTGTACGGATGCTGTCGCTCGATGTTCGAAGTGATCGTTGCTCGAACTACCGTCGCAGCGCCCTCCTCAGCCCGCGCGATTCACGCCAGCATGGCTCTCTAGAATCGATCAGATGACCTTTGTCCACCTGCGTACCCACACCGAATACTCCGTCGTCGACGGCACTCTGCGCATCGATGAGGTGGCGGAGGCGGCTGCTGCCGACCAGCAAGTGGCACTCGCCATCACCGATCTGGGCAACCTGTTCGGCGCGATCAAGTTCTACGGCGCGACCCGCTCGAAGGGCATCAAGCCGCTGATCGGGGCCGATGTGTGGCTGGAGCCCGAAGGCAGCGACCGCGCGCCGACACGGCTGTTGCTGCTGGTGCAGAACCAAACCGGTTATCACAACTTGTGCGAGTTGCTCACTCGCTGCTGGCTGGGGCCGGCCACTCAGTCCCAGCCGTGGACGACCTGGCTTGCCTTGACCGAGCTGAATGGCGGCCTGATCGCGCTTTCAGGCGCCGAACTGGGTGTGGTCGGCCAGGCCCTGGTGGCTGGCGATACGGCACGCGCGCGCAGCCTGGCACAGCGCTTTGCCGAGCTCTTCCCGAACCGCTTCTACCTCGAACTGCAACGTGCCGGCTTGCCAGGCCAGGAAGCCCAGGTGCAGGCGGCGGTGCGCCTGGCGGC
>CANHOE010000164.1 GCA_947462175.1 Burkholderiales bacterium
ATGAGTGCCTGGTGGCGGCTGTTCGGCCAACGCCCGGTGCCGGTGGCGCACATCCACACCTGCAGCGGGCTGACTTTCTTTCTCGACGGGCTGCTGCTGATGCTCAGCCGAGTCCGCGGCGCGCCGGTGGTGCTGCATGTGCACGGCGCTCGGTTCGACGCGTTTCTCGACGGCCTCTCGCCACCGATGGCGGCGCTGGCGCGCTGGCTGTCGCGGCGGGCGGCGGTGGTCATCGTGCTGTCGGCCGAGTGGCAGCAACGCTTGGCACAGCGCTGGCCCGGTGCACATCTGCAGGTGGTGGCCAACGGCGTGGCCATGCCGCTGTCGGCCGGGGCGCTCGATCGGCCCGGTACCCCGTGTTTCGCTTTCATGGGCAACCTGGGGCGGCGCAAGGGCGTGCACGTGCTGCTGCAAGCCGCCGCGCAATCGCGCGAGCCCTGGCAGTTGGAGCTGGCTGGCGGCGACGAAGATCCCGGCGCAACGGCGTGGGCGCAGGCAGAGATCGCCCGACTGGGTCTGCAGCAGCGCGTGCGCCTGCTCGGTCCGCTGGTGGGTGAGCACAAGCTGCAGTGGCTGGTCCGCGCTCAAGGCTTCGTACTCCCGTCGCTGGCCGAGGGCCTGCCAATGGCTCTGCTCGAGGCGATGGCGACGGGCCTGCCCGTGGTGGTGAGCGACGTGGGTGCGATGCCCGAGGTGGTGCGCAACGGCGTCGAAGGGCGCGTGGTGCCTGCTGCCGATGCTGCCGCGCTGGCCGCGGCGCTGGACGATTTGGCCTCGTCACCTGAACATCGGCAGCGGATGGGGGCCGCCGGTGCGCTGCGCTGCCGGGCGCTGTATGGCATTGAACGCATGGTGCAGGCGCTGGTGGGTGTGTATGCGGCGCTGCCGGGGCAGCGCACATGAGCACTGCAACGTCCGCTGCCGCGTCCGTCTACACCCGCGTGGTCTCGGGTGCAATCTTCCCGCTGCAAGAGCGCCTGAAGAAACACAACTCCGTGGCCGTGCGGCGGCAGATGGAGGCCAGCCAGTGGTGGCCGGCCGAGGCGGTGGCCCAGCATCAAACGCAACGTCTGAAGGCGCTGCTGATGCACGCCCAAGGGCACGTGCCCTACTACCGGGATCTGTTCCGGGGTCTGGGTTTCGACGCTGCCGCGGTGCGCAGCGCCGCCGACCTGCAGCGCCTGCCCTTCCTCACCAAAGAAGTGATCCGGTCCAACGCCGAGGGCCTGAAGTCCGAACAAGCGCGGGGCCTGGCGCGCTTCAACACCGGCGGCTCATCTGGCGCACCCCTTATCTTCTACATCGGCCGCGAGCGCGTCAGCCACGATGTGGCCGCCAAATGGCGCGCCACGCGCTGGTGGGGCGTTGACATCGGCGATGTGGAAGCCGTGGTGTGGGGTTCGCCCATCGAGCTGACAGGGCAAGACCGTGTGAAGCAGCTGCGTGATGCCCTGATGCGCACCGAGTTGTTGCCGGCCTTCGAGATGAGCGATGCGAAGCTGGATGCCTTCGTGCAACGGCTGCGCGAGCGCCGGCCGCGCATGCTTTTCGGCTACCCCTCGGCGCTGAGCAAGATTGCCCAGCACGCCCAGCGCCGCGGCGTGGCCCTGAACGACCTGGGTGTGAAGGTGGCCTTCGTCACCAGCGAGCGCCTGTATGACGAACAGCGGAAGCTCATCGAGACGGTGTTTGCCTGTCCGGTGGCCAATGGCTACGGCGCGCGCGACGCCGGCTTCATCGCCCACCAGTGCCCGCAGGGCGGCATGCACATCACGGCAGAAGATGTGCTGGTGGAGATCGTCGACGACGAAGGCAGAGTGCTGCCAGCAGGGCAGGCCGGCGAAATCGTCGTCACGCACCTGGCCACGCGTGACTTTCCTTTCATCCGCTACCGCACCGGCGACCGCGCTGTGCTCGACGACGCTGCATGCGCCTGCGGCCGCGGGCTGCCCATGCTGCGAGAGATTCAAGGTCGCGCCACCGATTTCGTGCAAGCGCAGGATGGCACGGTGATGCACGGGCTGGCGCTGATCTACACGCTGCGCGATATTGCGGGGATCAGCGAATTCAAGATCGTGCAGGAAAGCCTGCAACTCACGCGCGTGCAACTGGTGCCCGGTCCTGGCTGCGACCTTCCCGCTGCCCGGGCCCGCATCGAGCGCGAATTCCAGGCTCGGCTGGGGCCAGGCGTGACAGTGGAGGTACAGGTCGTGGACGCGATTGCGGCCGAGCCTTCCGGCAAGTATCGGTATGTGGTGAGCAAGGTGGTGGCGTGAGCGAGACCTCAGCTGCCACCCGTCGCGCGCCCATCGAATGCGACATCGTCTACTTTCCGCTCGGCGCGGCTGCTTTTGGCGGTGCCGAGCGTTCCATCCTGGAGCTGGCTTCGGCACAGCAGAGCGCCGGCAAGCGCGTGCTGGTGTGCTACGAGCCGGCGCTGGAGGCCACCGACTTCCTGTCCCAGGCGCAAGCGATGCATCTGCCGCTGCTGAAAGTGGACTGGGCTCCGGAGCGCACACCGCTGCAGGTGGCGCGCACTGCTTGGCGTCTGTTCAGCCGGGTGCGTGCGCCGCTGGTCCATTTCAACATCAGCTGGCGACCGAGCATGTGGCTCATTCCGCTGCTGGCGCGCTCGTTCACGCGTGCGCGCTTGGTGGGCACCATGCGGGCGATGCCTGAGCCCTATGACCGCATACCCCGCGGGCGCGTGCTTGGGTTCATTCCCAGCCCGCGGCTGTGGATGCTGCCAGACATGCTTGTGGGTCGCGTGTGGGCGCACGCGCTGCATGCCACCGTGTCGGTCAACCGCGATGACTACCCGCCGCGCCTGAAGCGCGAGTTCGCGTTTCCGGCCAACCGGTTGTCAGTCATCTACAACGGCGTGCGCATTCCGGCCCAGGTGCCCAGCGACGCTCAGCGCCAGGAGGCGCGCCACGCCCTGGGTTGTAGCGAGGGTGACTTCATCGTGACCTACGTCGGCCGTGTCTCGCCCGAAAAAGGCCTGCGCTACGCCATTGACGCACTGTCCGCATGTCCTGCCCGGGTACACCTGCTGGTGGCAGGTGAAGGCGACGAACTGGCTGAACTGAAGGCGCACGCTAACGCGTTGGGCCTTGGCGAGCGCGTACGCTTTCTCGGCTATGTCGCCCAGCCCTTCGACGTGTTTACCGCCGCGCACGTGACGGTGGTGCCCTCGTTGTGGAACGAGGCGTTCGGCCGTGTGGTGGTCGAGGCCATGGCCTGCCGATCAGCAGTGGTGGCCACTGCCGTAGGCGGCATGCGCGAGCTCTTCGAGCATGGCCGCGAGGGCCTGTTCGTGCCCAAGGAAGACGCCATGGCCATTGCCGCTGCGCTGAATCAACTGGAAGCCGATCCGGCCAAGCTGAACGCCATGCAGCATGCCGGCAGGCAACTTGCCGAACAGCGCTACGCCACCAGCCGGGTGGCGGCAGAGAACACGGCGCTGTATGCACGTTTGCTGGGGGCCGGCCATGCGTGACATTGCTTTGGCGCTCGCCCTGTTGGTCCTGGTGCCAATGGCGCTGCGGCACCCGTGGATTGGCATCATGACTTGGGCCTGGGTCAGCCTGATGTCGCCGCAACTCCAGACCTACGGCTTCATGTTGGAAACGCCGGTCGCAATGGCGGTGGGTGTTGCCACGCTGCTGGGCGCGCTGGTTACGAAGGATCCGCGCCGGATGACGCTGAACCCGCCTGTGGTCATGCTCATCATCTTCAGCCTGTGGATGGTTATTACGTATTTCTTCTCACTGGTGAACACGAGCGAAAACCTGGGGCAGCTTGACAAGGTGCTGAAGATTAACCTGATGACGCTGATGGCAATATATATCATCAGTACCCGTCGGCAGGTTGATATTCTTATTGGCGTCGTGGTTCTGTCATTGGCTTATTTTGGAGTCAAGGGTGGCATTTTTACCGTCTTGACGGGTGGTGGTTTTCGCGTGCGTGGAGAGGGTGGATTTATCGGGGGAAATAACGAAGTGGGTTTGGCCCTCATCATGACTATTCCTCTCATTTACTACCTCATCCTTGTCACGCAGAAAAGAATGTTGCGCTGGGGACTTTGGGCCGTTGCAATATTGAACGTGATAGCTGTATTTGGTACCCAGTCGCGTGGGGCGCTGCTCGGAATTCTTGCGATGACTGCAGCCTTTATCCTGCGTAGTCCAAAGCCATTGAGGCTTTTCGTCCCCATATTGAGCATGGCTATCTTTGTCCTGATATTCATGCCTGACAGTTGGTGGGAGCGAATGGGCTCGATCGACAACTATCAAGAAGACCAGTCGGCAATGGGGCGTATCAATGCCTGGACGCTCGCATTCAATGTGGCGAAGAGTAATTTATTCGGGGGCGGATTTTATCTTGAGAGCGCGGATGTATTTGGTCGTTATGCGCCAAACCCTGACTTCATTGCTGTCGCGCACAGTATTTATTTTCAGGTTTTGGGCCAGCATGGTTTCATCGGGTTGCTTTTGTATCTTGGCTTTTGGTTGTCAGTGCTGAGCACAGGGTGGTGGGTTGGAAGAAATGCACAAACGTCCGATGATCTTGCCCTGGCGAGAATGATCGAAATCAGCCTTGTGGGCTTCGCAGCGGGCGGCGCATTCCTGAACCTTGCATATTTCGACGGGCCGTATTACTTGATGGTTGCCTTGGTGGTTGTGCGGTACAAGTTGATGGATAACATTCCAAAGTCGCTAACCAGCCAGAAAACTGCCACGACGCTCGTCGGCGGTAGCCGTACGTCATGATCAACAAGATCGCCACGCGCCTGAACCGCCTGTTATTCAATCGCGCGGCCTCGGCTGTCTTGCATACGGCGCCGGCCATGCGCGGAGACGGCGCCTTTTGTGCCTTGTCAATGGTTCACCATCGCGACGTGGTGCCCTACCTGCTTGCCATCAAGTCTTTCATCCTGTGCGCACGCCCGGCCCGCGTAGTGGCGGTGGCCGACCCCACGCTGAACAGTGAAGACCGTGACGTCCTGCGCCAGCATGTTCCTCACATAGAGATCCTCGAAGCCGCTGATTTCCGCCGCCCAGCTTTACCGGTGGGTGGCACCTGGGAGCGGCTCTCGGCTATTTCGGTGCTGTGCGCAGACACCTCAGTGGTGCAACTCGATGCCGACACGTTGACTTTCGGGCCCCCCGACGAAGTGGTCGATGCGCTGCTGGCGGGCCACAGCTTTGTGGTTCGTTCCGAGGCCGGCGTCGAGATCGTCGACTTGCATGCCGCTGCCACGGAGGGCCGGCGCCGCGCCAAGGCCAGTAGTCATGTGCAGGTGGCTGCTGAGTCCTGTCTTCCGCAACTGCAGACGCCAGATGGCTTTCGTTATGCACGCGGTTGCTCAGGTTTCACCGGTTTCGGATGCGGCACCCTTACCCCTTCGAGGCTGGACGACACCTCTGCGCAGATGCGTGCGCTGCTCGGCGACCGCTGGGATGAATGGGGCACTGAACAGGTCACCTCAAACCTGCTGGCTGCCAGCGCCCCGGGTGCGTTCATGCTGCCCCATCCGCGCTATTGCAATGCCGACAGCCTGACCAACGAGACGCGGGTGGCGCACTACATCGGCTACTGCCGACACGTCAACCGCAACTACGAGCGCCGTGCGGTAGCCACGATCGGCGCTCTCGGTCTGCGGGCCTGAGGCAGCGGGTTTGGTTGCGGTTCAGTCTTTCTCAAGGCGCCTCGGTGCCGTGACCCTGCAGCTGCTTGTCGCCGAAGTACGTGCCTTGCTGGTGCTGGAGCGTGGACGTGCCACGACGTTTGGTTCAGCCGTGCGTGCCTGGTTGCGCAGTCTGGCGTGGCGATGGTGGCGCTTGCGCACTCTGGGGTGGGCTGCGCACGCCCGCCTCCTGAGCGCCGAGCAAGCATGCCTGCGCGCGGGGCTGGCCTATGCGAAAGAGGCTGACGAGCAACGCGCGCCCTGGCACCTGCCCACACGATTCATCACCTTGTCGGCGGACAGATTGCCGTTGCATCCCTTGCTGGATCCGGCTGAGCTGGCAGCCATCGCTGCGCCTGCCCTGGGCCCCGAACCGCAGGCGCTGGAAGCGCTGACATGGTGGCTGTCGCCAGCGGCTGCCATTGCACGCGGGCAAGAGTTGCCTTTGTTGGGTGCCGGGCTGGCCACCAATGATGGCCCTGGCGTCGGCCGGGTGGCCGTGTGCATGCACCTCTACTACACCGAGCTGTGGCCCGAGTTGTGGGCACAGCTGGCTGGCTTGCCACAACCCTTCGACCTGGTGCTGACGGTGCCCGATTTCGCCCTGACATCCCGGTTGCAACAGATC
>CANHOE010000165.1 GCA_947462175.1 Burkholderiales bacterium
ATTGACGATCCTCGGCGTGCCGACCGAGCAGCGGCGCTGCTCGCATTGGTTGGCGCGGTCAACGTGCCGATCATTTATTTTTCTGTGACGTGGTGGAACACCTTGCACCAGGGAGCGTCTATCAGCTTCAGCAAGGGCGCGACGATCGCCACGCCGATGCTGTTAGGCATGCTGGTGATGGCGCTTGCGTTCTGGGCCTATGCGATCGCGATTGCGTTAGCCCGGCTGCGAGTGGTGATTCTTGAACGTGAACAGCATGCGCAATGGGCGCGCGCTGAACTGGGTACGTTGTGATGGTCTGGAACAGCTGGTCGGATTTCTTCGCCATGGGCGGCTATGGCTTGTATGTCTGGGGATCGTTCGGCGTGACGGCTGCGGTATTCGCCGCTGAAATCTGGTCCGTTATCGCGCGCCGACGAGTCTTAAGCCAGCGCGTGCACGATGCCGCCAGCGCAGAGTTGGGAGAGGTCTGATGAAACCCAGAACCAAGCGCGGCTTGGCCATCGTGACTGGGCTCGCGGTGTTGGGCATTGCCAGCATGCTGGTGCTCAATGCATTCCAAAGCAATATGGTGTTCTTCTTCAGCCCGACGCAAGTCGCTGCCAAGGAGGCTCCGCTCGAGCGCAGTTTCCGAATTGGCGGTTTGGTCGAGGAAGGCAGCATCCAGCGCGACGAGAAGACGTTGACGGTCAACTTCGTTGTCACCGATCTCGCTCAGAAGATTCCAGTGGTCTACACCGGGCTGCTGCCAGACCTCTTCCGCGAGGGCAAAGGGGTCGTAGCGCAGGGCAAGCTGGGCGCGAGCGGGGTTTTTCACGCTGAGCAGGTGCTGGCCAAGCACGACGAGAACTACATGCCACCGGAAGCCGCCGATGCGCTGGCAAAGGCGCGCAAGGGCGAGATGCCGGCAGGCGCAATGACCACATCGGCGGGTGAACCGCTCGGTGCAAAGACCTACGGAGCGACACCATGATTCCTGAGCTCGGCCATGTCGCCCTGATCCTTGCACTGGCGATGGCCATTGCGCAAAGTGTCTTGCCCCTGATCGGCGCCCAGCGCGACGACGCGGCCTGGATGTCGCTCGCACGCCCATCCGCACGCGGACAGTTTGTCTTCCTGCTGATCTCCTACGGGTGTCTGACCTACGCTTTTGTCAACAACGACTTCTCGGTGTTGCTGGCGGCCGAGCATTCCAATTCAACTTTGCCGCTGGTGTACCGCTACACCGCGGTCTGGGGTAACCATGAGGGCTCGATCCTGTTGTGGTCGCTGATCCTGTCCGGTTGGACGCTGGCCGTGGCCACCTTCTCCAAAGGATTGGATCAGCCCACGGTGGCGCGCGTGCTGGGTGTGATGGGGCTGATCAGTTGCGGCTTCCTGCTTTTCACCTTGTTCACCTCGAACCCGTTTGAGCGTCTGATTCCGGGCGCCCCCGACGGCCGCGACCTCAATCCGCTCCTGCAGGACCCGGGCATGGTCATCCACCCGCCGATGCTCTACATGGGCTACGTCGGCTTCGTGGTGGCGTTCGCATTTGCGATCGCTGCGCTGCTCTCGGGGAGGCTCGACGCGTCGTGGGCACGCTGGTCGAGGCCCTGGACCACAGTGGCGTGGTGCTTCCTGACCTGCGGCATCGCGCTAGGCAGCTTCTGGGCCTACTACGAACTGGGCTGGGGCGGCTGGTGGTTCTGGGACCCGGTCGAGAACGCCTCGTTCATGCCCTGGCTGGTCGGCACCGCGCTGATCCATTCACTGGCAGTGACGGAAAAGCGTGGCGGCTTCAAGATGTGGACGGCGCTGTTGGCCATCCTCGCGTTTTCGCTTTCGCTGCTCGGTACCTTCATCGTCCGTTCAGGCGTGCTCAGTTCCGTGCATGCGTTTGCAACGGATCCGGCGCGCGGCGTCTTCATCCTCGCTTTCCTGGTCGTGGTGATCGGCGGCTCGCTGTTGCTGTTTGCCTGGCGTGCTCCCAAGGTCGGACTGGGTGGCAGTTTCGACCTGGTCTCCCGCGAGTCGATGCTGCTCGCCAACAACGTGCTTCTCGTCGTCGCAGCGGCCGCAGTGTTGCTCGGCACGCTGTACCCGCTCGTGCTCGATGCGCTGGGCATGGGCAAGATCTCGGTCGGCCCGCCGTACTTCACGGCAGTGTTTGTCCCGTTGATGGCGCCCGCACTCTTCCTGATGGGAGTCGGCCCGCTGGCGCGCTGGCGGCAGGCGGATGCCATCGATCTGGCGCGCCGATTGCGCTGGGCGTTCGGTGTCAGCGCGGTGTCGGCGGTGGTGGCGCCATTCGCGCTCGGCCACTGGACGCCGATGATCGGGTTCGGTCTGCTGCTGGCTGCCTGGATCGCCAGCAGCGCCGTCTTCAACCTGGTAAGCCGCGTGCGAGGTGGTTCGCTGGAGATGGTCGCTGCGCGCATGGCTGCCCAGTCAGGCAGCTATTACGGCATGCTGTTTGCGCACTTTGGGGTGGCAGTATTCATCGCCGGCGTCACCGGGGTGAGCGGTTACCAGAGCGAGAGCGATGTGCGGATGCAGGTCGGCGAAACCACCACCGTCGGCGGTTATGTCTTCACGATGCAGGGCGTGCGCGAGGTCAAGGGGCCGAACTACGTCGCCGCGCAGGCCTCTATCAGCGTCATGCATGACGGCAAACCGGTGACGACCTTGTGGCCTGAGCGCAGGATCTACAACGTCACCAGGTCGCCGCAGACTGAGGTGGCGATCGACCGCAGTCTGGCGCGCGACCTTTACGTTGCACTCGGCGAGCCAGTCAGCCCCACCGCCTGGAGCGTGCGTGTGCATCACAAGCCCTTGGTGAACCTGATCTGGGTCGGCTGCCTGTTGATGGCCGGTGGCGGCATGTTGGCTGTGCTCGATCGACGTTATCGCACCAGCCGCAGCACGGTGAGCGACAAGTCGTCGTCTGACACCGGCCGTGGCGCACCACCGCGGCCGATGTCGCTGATCGGTACGCTGGTTCGGAAGTACCGCGCACGATGAAGCGATACCTGCTGCCGCTGCTGGTGTTCGTTGTGATGGCTGGATTTCTGGCCATCGGCCTGAAACTCGATCCACGCGAAGTACCGTCACCTCTGATCGGCAAACCTGCTCCCGCTTTCGACCTCCCGCAACTGGCCACGCCGGATCAACGTCTGGCCGCCAAGGATTTGCGTGGCCAGGTATGGCTGCTGAACGTTTGGGCATCCTGGTGCGTGGCATGTCGCCAGGAACACCCGCTGCTCGTCGAGCTGTCGAAGTCTGGCAAGGTCAAGCTGTACGGTCTCAACTACAAGGACAAGCGTGAAGATGCGCTTCGCTGGTTGGCCAACTTCGGCGACCCCTACCTGAAGTCCATCTCCGACACTGACGGACTGGTTGGTATCGACTACGGCGTCTATGGTGTGCCCGAGACCTTCGTCATCGACAAGCAGGGCGTCGTTCGCTACAAGCAAATCGGTCCCGTGACGGCGGAAGCATTGCGCGACACACTGATGCCCCTGGTGGCGAAGCTGGAGCAGATGCCATGATGAAAAGGACTCTCCTCGCGCTTGTGCTCGCCAGTGCCATGTGCAGCGCAGGCGCCACCGAAGCGGCCAGCCTGGCAACAGATCCTGTGCTCGAAGCCAGAGTGATGAAGGTGGCGGAAGAGTTGCGCTGCCTGGTTTGCCAGAACGAAACCATTGCGGCATCCCATGCGGACCTTGCAGTCGACCTGCGCAAGCAGATCCGCAGCCAACTCAGCCAAGGTCAGTCCGAACGGCAGATCCTCGACTTCATGGTCGAACGCTACGGCGACTTCGTCCTGTACCGCCCGGCGCTGAAAGCCTCCACCGTGCTGCTGTGGGTCGGCCCGTTCGTGCTGTTGCTGATCGCTGCCCTCGCGCTCATACGTGCCATTCGCGGCCGACAACGCCTCGCCGCTCCACTGGCTCCCGCCGATGCCGATCGGGCGCGTCGGCTCCTTGAAGAATCCCCCCCCGGCCCATGACGATATTCTGGATACTGACCGCGGCGCTGACAGCGCTCGCGCTGGCACATGTGCTGCCAGTGCTGCTTCGTCCGCGACCTGCTAAGGTGCCGCTCGACGCGGCAACCCGACGTGCTTCCACCCTCGCGATACTGCGTGAACAGGCAGCCCAGCTCGATGCCGAACTCGCTGGGGGCAGTCTCGACGTCGATCAGCATCGAGCTGCTCGCGAAGACATCGAGCGACGCGTTCTCGAGGAGACCGAGCAGGTTGGCGAAGTGACCGTCAAGACCATGCCACTGAACACGACCGCGGAACGGCCCTGGAAGGTTGCGTGGGTCCTGGCGCTGGGCGTACCGCTGCTGGTTGCCACCCTCTACAGCCATGTCGGATCGCCGCAGGCGATCGATGCACCGCCGGTGCCGTCAGTGGCTTCGCTGGGTGCTGACAACGTGTCGGACGAACAGGTCGAAGAGCTCGTCAAGAAACTTGCTGCAGCGATGGAGCAAAAGCCGGATGACCTTGCCGGCTGGACGCTGCTGGCACGCACCTACGCGGTGCTTCAGCGCTTTCCGGAAGCCAGCAAGGCTTACGCACGTGCCAGTGCCTTGGCGCCCAACGACGCGCAATTGCTGGCCGACCATGCCGATGTGCTGGCCATGCTGCAAGGCCAGAAGCTTTCAGGTGAGCCAGCCCGGTTGGTGACCCGGGCGCTGCAGATCGACCCGAAGAACCTGAAGGCACTGGCGCTCGCGGGCGGCGCGGCCTATGAGGCAGGCCAGTACCCTCAGGCGATCGAGTACTGGACGCTGGCACGCCAGATGTCGCCGCCCGACACGCCGTTCAGCGAGAACCTCGATCGCAGCCTGGTCGATGCACGCAATGCTTTGCAAGGTGGTGTGCCTGCCTCCAGTACGCCGGGCGAGATGGCCGTCGCGCCCGCAGGCACGACAGCACCGGGAGGCTCGTCGCAAGCAGCGCCGGCCACTTCGGCCCATGTGGCGGGCCAGGTCAGCCTCTCGCCATCACTGGCAAGCCAAACCTCACCGACCGACACCGTGTTCATTTTTGCCCGTGCTGCAGAAGGCCCCCGCATGCCGCTCGCGATCCTGCGCCGCACCGTGGCCGATCTGCCGATCAGCTTCACCCTCGACGATGCGATGGCGATGTCGCCCGCGATGAAGCTGTCGAACTTCCCGGTCGTCGTGGTCGGTGCGCGGGTCTCGAAAACTGGCAACGCGCTGCCGAGCCCGGGTGACCTGAGCGGTCAGGTCGCGGGGGTGAAAGTCGGTACTGAGGGTCTGAAGATCGTCATCGACACGGTGCAACCGTGACCGATGGTCGAAAAGCTTCGACGCCATCGCGCGCCTGCCTCTGTACGCTGTCAGGCGAGTGAGCTGTCCCGTACAGGCATCTGCCCGGCTTCAAGCGCCGACACACACAGAGATGCCACCTTCTCCGGTTGCTCCTCGTGAACGATGTGCCCCCCGCCGCTCAAGCGGATCAACGTGGTGCCGGCCTGGGGTGGCAGTATCGATAGCACTCGCTGTGCTTGTGCCGGGGGTACCGCCCGATCCTTGTCCGCGACGATCAGCCTGACGGGCGTGGTCAGGCGAGGCAGATCGCGCAGCAGTGGCTGCACGTCCCAGTTGGCCATCATCGCCAGAGCGCCTTCGATGTGCCCAGGGTTGCCGACAATGCGCCCGTAGAGCGCCATGCCCGCCTCGTCCAGCACCGAACCGGTATCGCTCACAAGCCGTGCAATTGCGCGCGGATCGGTTGCACGGCGGGCTACAAAACCCGGAGCGAAAGACAGCGAAGCCATCAGCTTGGCGGCAGGCGGGAACAGCACCCCGGCTAATCCACCCAGCGGCATGAAGGCGCCGTTGACGCTGACCAGACACTCTGGCGCGAGGTGACCATCAAGGCACATCCGCGCGCCGAGAGCGGCACCGGCTGAATGACCAATCAGGATTGTCGGCCGCACGCGCAGCACGTCCAGCAAGGATTTGACTGCCAGCGCCATACCAGGCAGTGAAGCCTGCCAGGCACTTGCCATGCCGGTGAATGCGTGGCCAGGCAGATCGACCAGCAGCAGATCGAAATGTGGTCTCAGCCACGGCAACATCGGGTACCAAGAGTGCGCTGATGCGCCGGTGCCGTGCAGCAGCAGCGCGAGCGGCGCCGCTACCGCAGCGAAGTGCGTCGGCGAGGGCTCTCTCGTGAACCGCTGCAGATGCCAGCGCAAGCCTCCGGCCTCGACGAACTGGCTGGCCTCGCGGTACGGCCAGTCGAGACCATCACGAGCCCAATCCAGCC
>CANHOE010000166.1 GCA_947462175.1 Burkholderiales bacterium
GTGATGAAGCAGTCGCAGCGCACCGGCTCGAACGGGTCGCAGGTCAGGTTGTGATCGTCTGCTGCACCACTGACAAAGTAGTCGCCTGAGGCCACCCATACCCGCCCGCCGTGCTCGACGCGTACCTGCGCAGAGCCCAGCACATGCCCCGCGGGATGCAGGCTGACCCGCACACCACAGTGCTCGATCACTTCGCCATAGGCCGCTGTCTGCAGGTTGATCCGGCCCAGCCGCGACCGCAGCACACCCGCCGACTTCGCGGACGCCAGGTAGTGGCCATGACCTGTGCGCGCATGGTCGGCATGAGCGTGCGTGATGACGGCACGATCAACCGGCCGCCAGGGGTCGATGTAGAAATCGCCCGGCGGGCAGTACAGGCCTGCAGTGCGTTCGATGATCAGGTCGGTCTCGGCAAAACCCATGTTGACGAGACTAGATCAATAGCGCCCGGTGGCCCCCGCGACCCTCAAATACACGTACGACACCCAGGCCACCACGCCTCGACGAAGTGCGCCGAGCATGCCGGGGCGGTACTTCTGCGTGGGGTCGATTTCTTCAGACACCGCAATCGCCGCGTCGAACTGCGCTGACAGCTCGGCGTTGAATGCGGCATCGCGCACGATGACGTTGGCCTCGAGGTTCAGCAGCAGCGACAGCGGATCGATGTTCGAGCTACCGACCGTCGCCCATTCATCATCGATGACGGCGATCTTGGCGTGGAGGTAAGCGGGCGTGTATTCGAAGATGCGCACGCCCTGCCCCAGCAGTTCGTCGTAGAGCGCCCGCGCGGCCATGCCGGCGATGCGGTAGTCGAGCTTGCCTTGCAGCAGCAGCCTCACGCGGACACCGCGCCGTGCCGCCTGACGCAGCGCGCGGCGAAACTGGCGGCCCGGGTAGAAATACGCCGAGATCAGATCGACCCGCGTGTGCGCGCTGCGGATGGCGTCGATGTAGGCGCGCTCGATGGTGCGGCGCTGGCGCACGTTGTCGCGCAGTACGAAGGCGGCATGCATCGGCGTCAGGTCGCCAGGCGATGCCTGCATGCCTCGTTGGCCGTTCAGCCGCAAGCGCTTGATCAAGCGCCGAACCCGTGCCAGCGGCTCGGCCCCTCGCACGATCGCCAGCGCTTCATCCTTGAAGGTCCGCCCCAGGTGCGCGCGCGACCAGACCGCGATCGTTGCCTGATGAATCGGGCCCGTGATCGGTCCCGTGACACGCACGGCGAAATCGAGGCGAGGCGCATCGCTCCAGCCATGGTGCAGGTCATAGCGATCGTCCATCAGGTTGATGCCCCCGACAAAGCCGATCTCGGCATCGACCACACACAGCTTCAGGTGCAGACGCCGCAATTGGCCGGGCTGCAGCCAGTTCCACCAGCGGTCGATCGGCCGGTACACGGCGACCTGCACGCCGCCGTCGCACAGGCGACGCTGCAGCGCACTGACACCACCCAGCGTGCCGAAGCCATCGTTCACCACCTTCACCTGCACACCACGTTGCGCCGCCTGAATCAGCGCAGCGGCGACGCGATCTGCCGCTGGATCGTCGTGGAAGATGTACGTCGCCACGCAGACCTCGTGGCGGGCCGCGCCGATGGCGTCGATCATTGCCGGAAACAGTGCGTCGCCGCCACGCAGCAGGCTCACCGTGTTGCCGCCGGTGAAGACAGGCCGGGGCACAGCACCCCACATCTGTTCGAGCGCGACACGCTCGGCGTTGGCGCGCGCAGCGAGGTCGTCGTCGTTCGGCATCGGCCGATCAGATCAGTTGCAGTTCAGCCACCAGCGGCAGGTGGTCAGACATGCGAGCCCAGGCTGGCCCGCGCGGCACCTGCATCGCTGTGCAGCGCATGCCGCGTGTGTACACCCGGTCGAGCGAAAAGAAGGGCACCCGCGACGGAAAGGTGCGCAGTGGCGATTGGCCACCCACGCGCGTGGGTTCCAGGCCCATCTTGCGGATCGGTGCGTCGAGCTTTTCACCCCAGTCGTTGAAGTCACCGGCCAGCACCAGGTGCTCGCCCGCAGGCACGTGGGTGGCAATGAACTCGGCAATGCGCTCGACCTGCCGCACCCGGCTGGCGTGCATCAGGCCGAGGTGCGCGACGATGGAATGCACCACCGTGCCATTCCACTGCACCGGCACATGCAGCAGGCCCCGCTGCTCGAAACGGTGGTCGGACACATCGTGGTGCTTGATGTCCCCGATCGGCCAGCGTGACAGCAAGGCGTTGCCATGCTCACCGTGGCGGGTGATCGCATTGCTGCGGTAGGCGACCGCGTAGCCTTCGGGCGCCACGTAGTCGGCCTGCGGAATCCGCGGCCAACCGATCTGGGTGTCGGGGAACTGCAGCGCCTCGGCGCGGTTCGAGCTCCGCACTTCCTGCAGGAACACCAGGTCGGCGTCCAGCGCTTCGATGCCCAGCGCCAGGTTGTGAATTTCCAGCCGCCGCCGCGGGCCCACACCGCGCACGCCCTTGTGGATGTTGTACGTGGCCACACGCAGCACGTCGCCTGGGTGCTTGGAGACACCGGCGCTCAAGTGGTGAACGCCCTTCACGCCGACATGAACCTGGGCAGCTGCAGCACTGCTTCGGCATTCGATGGCGAGAAGCAGCGGTCCGCCGCCTCGCGCCAGGGCAGCCACTCGCTGCGGGTGTGCTCACGCGGGGCGAGCGTGACGGCGATGTCGCGCGGCACCCGCAGGCCGAACACATGCTCGGTGTTGTGCGTCACCCCCGGCGCATAACGGTGCCGCCAGACCGGGTAGATTTCATAGACATTGCGCATGCCCCAGTCTCGCAGATGGGAGAGCGGCACGTCCACCGAGCCCACAACGATGCCGGTCTCTTCGGCTACCTCGCGGCGCGCCGTCAACTCGAACGGCTCATCCACCGCATCCTTCGAGCCGGTCACGCTCTGCCAGAAGCCGGGCCGATCCGCGCGCTCGATCAGCAGCACCTCCAGCTCGGCGGTGTGGATCACGACCAGCACCGACTCGGGAATCTTCGGCGGGCGCGGCGTGTCCATCGATCCGGCCGGTCAGCGCGCGGCGTCCGGCAACTCGATCTTGACTTGCAAAACCTCCAGGTCGCCCTGGCGTTCGACCTCGACCTTGATGTCGCCCGCACCCACCGACACGTACTTCGAGATCACCGCCAGCAGTTCGCGTTGCAGGTCGGGCAGGTAGGCCGGGTCACGGGTGCGGCCATTGCGCTCGTGTGCCAGGATGATCTGCAGCCGCTCCTTGGCAACGCTGGCTGTCTTGGTCTTTTCACCGAGGAAGAAGGACAGGAAGCCCATCGCTCACTTCCCCCCGAACAGGCGCTTGAGGAAGCTCGGCCTCACGGCATCGACAAATCGCAGCGGAGTCTCCTCGCCCAGGAATCGAGTGATCACGTCCTTGTAGGCTTCAGAAACGTCTGAGCCCTTCAGGTGGATCGCCGGAACTCCCTGGTTCGAGGCATCAAGCACCGATTCGGACTCCGGGATCACGCCGATCATCCGAACCCGCAGGATGTCGTGGATGTCCTTCAGGCTGAGCATCTGACCACCGATCACGCGGTTCGGGTTGTAGCGGGTGATCAGCAGGTGCTCCTTGATCGGCTCCTTCTTCTCGATCGCACGGCGCGTCTTGCTGTGCAACATGCCGAGGATGCGGTCGGAATCCCTGACAGAAGAGACTTCCGGGTTGGTCACCACCAGCGCCTCGTCGGCAAAGTGCATCGCCATCAGCGCGCCAGTCTCGATGCCGGCCGGCGAGTCGCAGACGATGTACTCGAAGTCCATGCCAGCCAGCTCTTCCAGCACACGCTCGACGCCGTCCTGAGTCAGGGCGTCCTTGTCGCGAGTCTGCGACGCGGCAAGCACGTAGAGGTTGTCGCACTGCTTGTCCTTGATCAAGGCCTGGTTCAGCTTGGCCTCGCCATGGATCACATTGATCAGGTCGTAAACCACGCGGCGTTCGCAGCCCATGATCAGGTCGAGGTTGCGCAGGCCGACGTCGAAATCGATGACAGCGGTCTTGTGTCCGCGCAGTGCGAGCCCGGAAGCGAAGCTGGCGCTGGTGGTGGTCTTGCCGACGCCTCCCTTGCCGGAGGTCACGACGATGATTCTGGCCATGGGTGGCGGTCCTTGTGGATGTGATGTCGCCAGGAGCGAAACAAGATGGATGGGAAGGCGGAGGGAAGCAGCGATCAGGTCAGCGGCTCGAACACCAGGCGCTCACCATCGAGGCGAATCTGCGCCGGCTTGCCGATCACGGTGTCGGGCAGCGGGTTGTCGGTGGTCCGGTAGGTGCCGGCGATCGAAATCAATTCGGGCTCCATGCAGGTGCTGAAGATGCGCGCGTCGTTGTTTCCCCGGGCACCCGCAATCGCCTTGCCACGCAATGGCGCGTAGACGTGGATGCTGCCGTCGGCGATCACCTCGGCACCGAAATTCACCGCCGCCAGGACCACCAGATCACCGCCTCTTGCGTACACCTGCTGGCCGGAGCGCAGCGGCTTGTCGACGATCAGCGTGGTGATGGCGGCGGGCGGGGCCTGAGCCGGCGCGGCTGCCACCGGCTCGGGTGCAGGCACTGGCGCCGACACTGCCTCTACCGGCGGCAGTTCGGTGACCGCAGGGGCTGGCACGCGCGCGGCGGGCGCCAGTGCCTCGGGCGCCTCACCCAGCCCGGCCTCGGCGGCGGCCGCCATCTGCTCGGGCGAGCCGCCGCGCACTGCAGCGGCCACCATCTTGAATCGTCGCAACAAGGTACCGAGCTGGGCGTAATCCAGCGCGAGCGGGTCGCCTTCGGCTTGCGCGATGTCGATCACGACCGGGTCGTGGTTGAACATCTCCGGCGTGTCGGCAAAGCGGGCGGTCAGTTCGCGCTCGATCGCCGTCATGTCGGTGGTCTTCAGCGCGACGACGACCAGCGTCATCGACGCACTGCGCAACTCGAACACCGCCGGTGCGCGCTCCTTGCTGCGTGCCATGTCAGTTCTCCACCATGCTTCGTGCGACTCGCGACGGATCAAACGGCCAGTCGAGCGCGAAGTTCCGCTTCCCACCGGTTGCGGTCGTTCGCTGGAAGCGGCCTTCAGTGGTCGGTCTGCGAGAGAGCGGTGCGGCGGGGTGCCGTGTTGCGTTCATGTCCCCCGGGCCGGTTGTCGACGCAAGCGCTTCTCGAGAGTCGATCCGGCCCTCCTCCTTTACTTCACTCCACACGGCACCCCACCACACCGCTCCGGGAGTCACTGTTGCGGTTGAAGGCCGTTGAAGACAACCGTGGCCGTCTGCGGAGGATGCCGGGTGACCGGCGCAGCGAAGTAAAGGAGGAGGGCCGGATCGGCGTGACCCGAAGCGCCTGGGCAGTGAACCGGCCCGGGGGACATGAGCGGAGCCGGTCACCCGGTAGCCTCCGCTCGCGCAGACCAATGCCTGTGGGAGCAGATCTGCGAACGACCGTAACGGGCCGAAAGCGGACGTTGATACGGTTGGCTTCATTCCCGGTTCAGGAGGCGGCCGCTTGGGCGTTGCGCAAGCGGATGTGCAGCTCGCGCATCTGCTTCTCGTCGACTGCGCTGGGCGCGCCTGTCAACAGGCACTGCGCACGCTGCGTCTTCGGGAAGGCGATCACGTCGCGGATGCTCTCGGCCTTGGTCATCAGCGTCACGAGGCGATCCAGGCCGAAGGCCAGACCACCATGTGGCGGCGCACCGTACTGAAGCGCGTCGAGGAGGAAGCCGAACTTCAGCTGTGCTTCCTCGGGCCCGATCTTCAGCGCGCTGAACACCTTGCTTTGCACCTCGGCGCGGTGAATACGCACCGAGCCGCCACCCATCTCCCAACCGTTCAACACCATGTCGTAGGCCTTGGCGATGCACTTGCCAGGGTCGCTGTCCATGTAGTCCTCGTGCCCGTCCTTCGGTGCGGTGAAGGGGTGGTGCGTCGCATTCCAGCGCTGGGCATCGTCGTCGTACTCGAACATCGGGAAATCGACGACCCACAGCGGTGCCCACACGTCATCGAACAGCCCGTGTGAGCGACCGAAATCGCTGTGGCCGATCTTGATGCGCAGCGCGCCGATCGCATCGTTGACGATCTTTTCCTTGTCAGCGCCGAAGAACAGCAGGTCACCGGTCTGCGCGCCAGTGCGCTCGATGATCTTCGCGAGCGCGGCGTCATGGAGGTTCTTGACGATCGGGCTTTGCAGGCCCTCGCGACCCTTGCTGACGTCATTGACCTTGATCCACGCCAGGCCCTTGGCGCCATAGA
>CANHOE010000167.1 GCA_947462175.1 Burkholderiales bacterium
ATCAACAACCACTTGTCCTTCATCGGATCACAGCCAGCCCTTGCGGCGGAAGTAGATGAAGGGCACGGCGACCGACGCCACCATCAAGGCAACGGCGAACGGATAACCGTATTGCCACTGCAGCTCGGGCATGGCCTGGAAGTTCATGCCATAGACGCTGGCAATCAGCGTCGGCGGCAGCAATCCGACACTGGCCACCGAGAACAGCTTGATGATCTTGTTCTGATTGATGTTGATGAAACCAACGGTGGCATTCATCAGGAAGTTGATCTTGTCGAACAGGAACGTGGTGTGGCTGTCCAGGGAGTCGATGTCGCGCATGATCTGCCGCGCCTCCTCGAATTGCTCGGCGCTCAGCAGCCGGCTGCGCATCATGAAGCTGACCGCGCGCCGGGTGTCCATCACGTTGCGCCGAATGCGTCCGTTCAGGTCTTCCTCTTTCGCGATGGCCGACAGGGCTTCGGCAGCCATCGCGTCATTGACATCCTCTTTCAGCACCCGCTGGCTGACCTTTTCGAGCGCATCGTAGATGCCTTCCAGCGCATCGGCGCTGTACTCGGCGTCGGCGTCGTAAAGCTTCAGCAGCACGTCCTTCGCGTCCTCGATCAGCGCCGGAATGCGCCGCGCTCGCAACCGCAGCAGCCGAAACACCGGCAATTCCTCGCCATGCACCGAGAACAGCACGTTCTTGAACAGGATGAAGGCGACCCGGACATTGCGCGGGGTTTCGTCGTCATCAATCAGGAAGTCGCTGCGTATGTGCAGCTCGCCGTTGTCTTCTTCGTAGAAACGGGCCGATTCTTCGAGGTCGTCGTCGACGGCGTCATCGGGAATCGTCACGCCGAAATGTTGCGCGATCCAGCTTTTCTCCTCCGCCGTCGGCGCGTCGAGGTCGACCCACACCGGCTGGACATTGGCCAGCGCATCACGGCTTTCGATCTCTTCCTGGAACAGCCGACCGTGGGCCAGCGAAAAGACATTGAGCATGAAAGCTCCAGCGAAGCGACAACAAAAATTATCGCATCGGGTCGACGCGGACAAAGTGCATGCAAATCGATACCCATTGAATCGCTTTTCGCCTTGCCCGATTCGCCGATCAGGCGCAAGATGGATTCAGGTCGGGTCATGCCAGCCGGTCACGGTGACAAAGCCCCGCCTCGTGCCTTCTGTCTTTCATCCGTGCGAAAGGGGTTTTCATGAACTTGACGATCAGCGGCCATCACCTGGACATCACTCCCTCTCTACGAGAGTACGTGCTCACCAAGCTGGAGCGGGTGACACGTCACTTCGACCAAGTGGTCGACATCACAGTGTTGTTGTCCTTCGAAAAGCTGAAGGAAAAGGAACGCCGGCAAAAGGCCGAAGTCACGTTGCATGTCAAAGGCAAGGACATCTTCGTAGAGCAATCTTGCGAGGACATGTACGCCGCCGTCGATCAGTTGATGGACAAACTTGACCGGCAGGTGTGCCGCCATAAAGGCAGGCTACAGGACCACCACCACGTGGCGGCAAAACGACTGGACGCCCAAGCAGCTTGACGCTTGTTTCGACCACCACGATCATAGAAACAGCGGCCCACGGGCCGCTGTTTTGCCTCTGGCCTCACCCCCCGACACCGGGGAATCAACGACATTGCTGCGACGCAACATCATGAGCACAATGCATTTCCATTGCCTGTCGTTGCGACTCGATCAGAGCCACGCGCGTTTTGTCACCCCAACGGCAGCGTGCGGCGAGGCACACCCCGAAGTTGCCACTTGGACCACTTGATGAACCGTCTCGCTGCCATCCTGCCTGCCAGCAATGTGCTGGTCGATGTAGACGCCACCAGCAAGAAGCGCGTGTTCGAACACGTCGGCTTGCTGTTCGAGAATCAGCACGCCGTGGCGCGTGCGACCGTCACGGACAACCTGTTCGCCAGGGAGCGCCTGGGTTCGACCGGCTTGGGTCACGGCGTCGCAATCCCGCACGGACGCATCAAGGGGTTGAAGAATCCGTTGGCGGCCGTGATCCGGGTGCAGCGAGCCATTCCGTTCGATGCTCCGGACGATGAGCCGGTCACGCTGATGATTTTCCTGCTGGTGCCTGAAGCCGCGACCCAACGGCATCTCGAAATCCTGTCAGAGATTGCCGAGATGCTGAGCGACCGCGAATTGCGCGAGCGCCTGAAGAGCGAAAGCGAGGCGGCCAAAGTGCATGAGCTGATCGCGAATTGGGAACCCCTCAAATCCGTGGCCTGACGCGCCGTACCACCCGCTCTCAGCTCGGTCACGTGTGGCCGCCGACGGGCACGGGTTCCACTTCCCTGAGATATGAAACCCATTGTCATCAGCGCTGAAGCGCTGTTCGAACACCACCGTATCGCGCTGCACTGGGAGTGGATCGCGGGCCACGCGCACCCGGAGCGCCGCTTCGACGAGGCCGCCGTGCGCAATGCGCAATCGGCAGCAGACTTGGTCGGATACCTCAATTACATCCACCCGTACCGCGTTCAGCTGGTCGGCCGCCGAGAGGTGGCTTACCTGCTCGATTCGTCGCCAGAAGATCAGGAGCGACGCATTCAGCGCATCGTGACGCTGGAGCCGCCCGTGGTCATCGTCGCCGACGGTCAGACGCCGCCCGACCGGCTGGTCGCCATGTGCGACCGTGCGGCAATCCCGCTCTTCGTCACGGCTGAGTCAGCCGGCCAGGTCATCGACATGGTGCGCGGCTACCTCAGCCAGCTGTTTGCAGAGCGCACCACGCGGCACGGCGTGTTCATGGACATCCTGGGTTTGGGCGTTCTACTGACAGGCGAATCGGGGCTCGGCAAGAGCGAGCTGGGTCTGGAGCTGATCTCACGCGGTCATGGCCTGGTGGCCGACGATGCGGTCGACATCTACCGCATGTCGCAGAGCGCGCTCGAAGGGCGCTGCCCGGAACTGCTGATGAACCTGCTCGAGGTTCGCGGCATCGGGCTGCTGGACATCAAGGCCATCTTTGGCGAGACCGCGGTGCGCCGGAAAATGCGCGTGAAGCTGATCGTGCACCTGGTGCGCAAGGAAACGATGGAGCGCGAGTTCGAGCGGCTGCCCTATGAACCGCTGTACGAGAATATCCTGGACGTGCCTGTGCGCAAGGCCGTGATCGCCGTTGATGCGGGCCGCAACCTCGCGGTGCTGGTCGAAGCGGCGGTGCGCAACACCATCTTGCAGCTGCGCGGGATCGACACCTACAAGGAATTCATCGAGCGTCACCAGCGTGCGCTCGAACGCGGCCCCGAATGAAAAGCGGCGCGGGTCGCGCCGGTCGCCGAGCGCGGATTCAGTGTGGCTTGTGCGGGCAGTTCTTCTTGGCGCACACCGCATACAGCGACAGGGCGTGTTCCTGCAGATCGAAGCCACGCGACTGAGCAACAGCACGTTGCCGTTTTTCGATTTCGGCGTCAAAGAACTCCTCGACCCGGCCACAGTCAAGACACACCAGATGGTCGTGGTGCTTGCCTTCGTTGAGCTCAAACACCGACTTGCCGGACTCGAAATGATTGCGCGACAGGATGCCCGCCTGCTCGAACTGCATCAACACCCGGTACACCGTGGCCAGCCCGACGTCCGAGCCATCGGTAAGCAGGACTTTGTAAACATCCTCGGCCGTCAGATGCCGCTGGACGGCTTGCTGGAAAACCTCCAGGATCTTGATGCGAGGCAAGGTGGCTTTCAGGCCGCTGCTCTTGAGTTCGTCAGCGTTCGACATGGTGGCTCCCGTGGGGCGATCGGGTCACAGCCCCTACCGCTAGAATGATTCGATCATATCGAGTCGGGTTTGCGCTGAGTGAATCCTTGAATCTGCCATGCGACTGATTTCAACGGTTCGCTCCAGCCTGCTGATGCTTGCTGCCATCGGCGTGACTGCCGGGCTGACCGGTTGCGAAAACCTGATGTCCAAGGAGAACCTGACGAACGTCGTCAGGCCGTACAGCGTCGAGGTCGTTCAGGGCAATGTGCTGACCAAGGAGTTGATGGAGCGGGTGCAAATTGGCATGCCGAGAGCGCAGGTGCGCGATCTGCTCGGCTCGCCTCTGCTGACCGATGTGTTTCACGCCGACCGCTGGGATTACGTGTTCACGATACGCCGTCGCGGCACCGAGCCGCAACGACGCAGTGTGGTGTTGATGTTCAACGGTGACCGGCTGGTCAGCATAGACACTGGCGGCGAGTTGCCCGCTGAAGAAGCCTTTGTGGCATCGATCGATTCAGCTTCATCAGGCGGCAAGGCGCGGCCGCTGGCTTTGAGCGCCGACGAATTGCAGTCACTGAAACCGCCTTCCAAGCAGGCCGTTGTCGCGCCACCGACGGTGCCGCCGGGGCGTGTCTATCCGCCACTGGAGCCTCCGCGCTGATGCCTGTGCCTGTGGACGCATCCGTGGCCAGAGAGGGTCCGTTGAGGATTGCCGTGGCCGGTGCATCAGGGCGGATGGGCCGCATGCTGATCGAGGCGGTCATCGCGGCCCGCGACGACATGGTGCTCAGCGGCGCACTCGATTTGGCCGACAGCCCGGCACTGGGTCAGGATGCTGCGGCGTTCGCCGGGCACACCAGCGGCGTCCCAATCACGGCCGATCTGCGCAAGGGCCTGGCCAGCGCGCAGGTGCTGATCGACTTCACACGACCCGCCGGCACACTGGCGCATCTGGCCGTGTGCCGGGAGCTGGGCGTGAAGGCAGTGATCGGCACCACCGGCTTCAGCGACGCCCAGAAGGCCGAGATCGACGACCACGCCCACCACATCGCCATCATGATGGCGCCCAACATGAGCGTGGGCGTGAATGTGGTCCTGAAGCTTCTCGACACCGCGGCGCGCATGCTCAGCGAAGGCTATGACATCGAGATCATCGAAGCGCATCACCGGCACAAGGTCGACGCACCCAGCGGCACAGCGTTGAAGATGGGCGAAGTGGTCGCCACGGCCTTGGGTCGCGACCTGAAAGCCTGTGCGGTTTACGGCCGCGAAGGCGTGACAGGCGAGCGCGATCCATCGACCATCGGCTTTGCCACCATCCGCGGCGGTGATGTGGTGGGTGACCACACGGTGCTGTTCGCCGGCATCGGCGAGCGCATCGAGATCAGCCACAAGAGTTCGAGCCGCGCTACCTATGCGCAGGGCAGCCTGCGCGCTGCGCGCTTCCTCGCCGATCGGGCCCACGGCCTGTTCGACATGAACGACGTGTTGGGCTTGACTTGATGCACCTCGCCCTCGGACCTGCGCAGATGCACACACCATGAACGGATTCAGCCAGTTCTGGGATCAGGGCGACCTCATCACGCGCAGCGTCGCGCTGCTGCTGCTGCTGATGTCGATCAGCGCCTGGGTGCTGATCTTCTGGAAGGGCTGGCTGCTGCGTCGCGTGCGCAGCGATATCGCCCGGGCAGTCCCCGCGTTCTGGGCTGCCGCCGATCTGCAAACCGCACGCACTCAGCTGGCCGCCTTCGACCGCGAGCAGGTGCTGACGCCCTTGCTGTCGGCCGCCACAGCGCTGCCAAATGCCCGCACACTCGAAGCCCATGGACAGCGCGCGTCGCAGCTGACGCGCCGCCTGCGCGACGCCTTGCACGAGGTGCTGCGACAGCTGCAGTTCGGCCAAGTGGTGCTGGCATCGATCGGCAGCACGTCACCCTTCATCGGCCTGTTCGGCACGGTCTGGGGCATCTATCACGCACTGGTCAGTATTTCGTCCGCCGGCACGATCACCATCGAGCGCGTGTCCGGCCCAGTCGGCGAGGCGCTGGTGATGACCGCGGCCGGGCTGGCCGTGGCCATTCCAGCGGTGCTGGCCTTCAACATCTTCGGCAAGATGGTCGGCGTCTGCGAGGCCGAGCTCGAAGGCTTTGCGCACGATCTGCGTGAGATGCAAGCGGGCTCGGTCACCAACGAGAGCCCGGCGCCGAAGGCGTGACAGATGGCCTTCGGACGCCTCGAGCGCACCCCCGGCCCGCAGCCGATGAGCGACATCAACATGACGCCGCTGATCGACGTGATGCTGGTGCTTCTGGTGATCTTCATGATCACCGCGCCCTTGATGACCAGCAGCCTGAAGCTGGACCTGCCCAAGTCGGATGCAGCGCAGCCCAACGACACGCCGACCTTCATTGCCGTGTCGATCGACACCAGCGGACGCCTCTTCCTCGCTGACGCGGAAATCGATGCCACCGCGCTCGCGCAGCAGGTGACTCAACTGGCCCAGG
>CANHOE010000168.1 GCA_947462175.1 Burkholderiales bacterium
GGCGAGCTGCGCAGCTTCGATGAGTTCATCGCCGACCCGGCGGTCGAGCAGATCCACTTCATCGGCAAGGACATCACCTACTTCCACACGCTGTTCTGGCCAGCGATGCTGAAGTTCTCGGGCCGCAAGGTGCCCGACCGCGTCTACGCCCACGGCTTCATCACGGTGAGCGGCGAGAAGATGAGCAAGAGCCGCGGCACCGGCATCTCGCCGCTGAAGTACCTGGAACTCGGCATGAACGCCGAGTGGCTGCGCTACTACATCGCGACCAAGCTGAGCAGCAAGGTCGAGGATGTGGACTTCAACCCCGATGACTTCGTCGCGCGGGTGAACAGCGATCTGGTCGGCAAGTACATCAACATCGCGAGCCGCGCAGCCGGCTTTTTGACCAAGCGCTTTGCGGGCAAGCTGTCATCGGATGTCGGCGTCGAGGGCCGTGTGCTGCTCGACCACCTGCGCAGCGGCCACGCGGACATCGAGCGGCTGTATGACGAGCGCGAGTACGGCAAGGCGCTTCGCGAGATCATGCTGCTGGCCGATCGCGTCAATGAGTACGTCGACCAGAACAAGCCCTGGGAGCTGGCGAAGAAAGAAGGCAAGGACGCGGTGCTGCACGACGTTTGCACCGTCTGCATCGAAGCCTTCAGGCTGTTGACGATCTATCTGAAGCCGGTGCTGCCCGCGCTCGGCGCGCAGGTCGAGGCCTTTCTGAATATCGCACCGCTGGTGTCGGCCGACGTGCACCGCGCGCTGGGCTCACACACCATCGGCGAGTACCGGCACCTGATGCAGCGCGTCGATCCGAAGATGCTCGATGCCTTGTTCGAACCACCGGCTCCTGCCGTCGTCGAGCAGCCCAAGCCGGGTGGAGAAGACATTGCCGAGAGCATCGGCATCGACGACTTCGCAAAGATCGACCTGCGCATCGCGAAAATCGTCAACTGCGAGCAGGTGCAGGGCTCCGACAAGCTGCTGCGATTGACGCTCGATGTGGGCGAAGTCGACAGCGCCGGTCAGCCCCGCACGCGCAATGTATTCAGCGGCATCAAGGGCGCGTACCAGCCCGCCGACCTGATCGGCAAACTCACGGTGCTGGTGGCCAATCTGGCGCCGCGCAAGATGAAGTTCGGCGTCAGCGAAGGCATGGTGCTGGCCGCGAGCCACGCCGACGGCAAGTCCCATCCCGGGCTGTACGTGCTGGAACCGGGGCCGGGCGCCACACCGGGCATGCGGGTGAGGTGAGTTCGCGCGGCGTGATCGCCAACCGCTACTTCCTGGCGGATCCTTTGGGGCGCTCACGCCAGAAGCGCTGCGATCCGACAAACCGCTTCAGGTCAGGCTTGCAGGCAGCAAGTGCGCGTTCGCGTTGCGATGCCAACCAACCCAGCGCGAACAGCGCACGCGCATCGGCAGGCGCTGCCGCCGAGTACAGCGCGATGCCGACGGCCACATCGTTGACGGTGCCCAGCCGCTCCTGCAAGGCGCGCATCGCTTTCAGGTAGCTGCGAACCGCGCGCTCGTCGAACAGGCTTGCAGAAAACTCCACCGCATAGCGCAGCCGCTTGATGCGCTTGCGCAAGCGGTGGCGGCCCTCGTCGTCGAGCGTGTCGAAGGCCTGTGCATCAACCAGAACCTGTCGATGCCAGCGGTTGAGCCGCTTGGCGAGTCGGCTGCGAAGCGGCAGCAAGGCAGCAGGTGCGACGGCGTCAGATGTGGGCCCGCCCTGAGGTAAAGCTGTGGGGCGGGCCGCAGCCTCGGGCCCGGCGCCCTGCACTCGCGAAATCAGGTTCAGCATCAGGCGCTGCGCGCCCGGCTGTCGCACCAGCACGGTCGGATCAAGCTCTTCGGCCGTTGCCGGCAGCCGCGGCAGCGCACCCGATTGACCGACGGCCACCAGCGCACGCGCCAGTTCGATGGCCAGCGGCTCGGCCACCGCCGCGCGATCGCGCGCCTGACCCAACTGGCGAAACAGCGTAGCCGCATCGACGACCAACTGCTCGCGCGAGACCTCATCGATGGCGTCGGCCAGCCGTACGCCATCGAAAAAGCGCAGCGCCGTGCGCAGACGACGCAGGCCGACGCGCAGCTGGTGTGTGTGCTCCGGGGCGTGGCTGCCACTGGCAATCTGGCTGGCATTGACGCTGATCTGTGCCAGACAGGAGCGAAGCACCGCCTCCAGCGCAGCGGCTGGCGTCATGGTCTTGGACAGCTTGACCTCGCTGGCACGGAGTGGCACGGCCATCGCGTCGTCGTGCGACAGCAGGTGGCCGAGTTCGGCCTTGCTGCGGGTGTCCAACCACAGAGCGTGGCGCGCGACCCAGCGCTGCGCAGTGGCCACCACCGCCTGCGGGCTGCCGCGCTTCAGTTCGATCTCGAGTTCGCAAACAGGCAGCCTTCGTGGCGGCATCGCATCACTGGCCTCGATCACACCGACATCGAACGCCAGTTCGACAACGCCACCGGCAACCCGAACTGTGCGTGCGCGGCGCCAGATATCGGTGCCGATCACCTGTGCCAGTGCGCCATCGGTGCCATGCAGCACCTTCAATAACGCGGCGCCCACGGGCGTGTGGGTATGCAGTTGCGGATCGATCGCCGGCACGGCAGCACCGGCTTCTGCGCGCGGCACGTTGTGCTCGGCCCGGGTCATGCTGGTGCCCTCGGGCAGCGTGCCCTTCAGCGTCTGCACCCAGGAACGGCCTTCCTTGCGCAGGCGCAACGCCAAACCCGCGGCGGCCAGTGCACCGGTCGAGGTGTCGAAGTACGCCGCCCGCAACCGAATTCGCCGCGCCGCCCGAGGCCCGGCGACAGCCGCTTCGACTGCTTTGCGAGCAGCGGGCGGCACCTGAAACTTCAACTCGACTTCTTCCATGACCGTATCGTGACAGCGCACCCCTTCCAATTTGATGACTTCGCGTCCAGGGAAAGGCCGGGTTGCAACACCGGGCGCGTCAGTGTTCAGCGCGCCTGCCCCGGTAAACTCCGGGTTTCCCCGTTTTCGCTCACACCTCGCCGCACCATGCCGCTGTTCTGGAAAGCCTATAAATCGGACGTCACCGACTTCATCGAATCGCTGAAGGCGAAGAAGCCGACGCTCGAAAGCGAGCAACGTGCCGGGCGTGCACTGCTTTGGGACAAGCGGGTCGACCGCGATGCGCAGGCCGACGATGCGGCCTCGCGCGTGCCGCAGCAGCCTTACGTCTATCAGACCGGGCCCAAATGAGGCACGGCGCACGGCCTGATTCCCGTTCATGAACCTGCCCGGCCCCGTTCTGCTGGAGCCACCCGAGTTGCACGCCCTGATGGCCGACGGGACGGGGGATGTCCCACCGTTGGCGGTCGACAGCGTGGCGGTGGCGCGGCTGTACGGTGAGCCGCTGTTCAAGCTGCCCCATGACCTCTACATCCCGCCCGATGCGCTGCGACTGTTCCTCGAAGCCTTCGAGGGCCCGCTGGATTTGCTGCTGTACCTGATCCGTCGGCAGAACTTCAACATCCTCGACATCCCGCTGGCCGACGTGACACGCCAGTACCTCGCCTACGTCGAGCAGATCCGCAAGACCAACCTCGAGCTCGCCAGCGAATACCTGCTGATGGCAGCGATGCTGATCGAGATCAAGTCGCGCATGCTGCTGCCGCCGAAGAAGAGTGCGGACGGCACCGAGCCGGAGGACCCGCGTGCAGAGCTGGTGCGCCGGCTGGTCGAATACGAACAGATGAAGCTGGCAGCCGCACGACTGGATGCCATGCCAGTGATCGGCCGTGATTTCCTGCGCGCCCAGGTGCACATCGAGCAATCTCTGGCGCCGCGCTTTCCCGATGTCGCACCCGAAGAGCTGCGTGCTGCCTTGGCCGATGTGCTCAAGCGCGCCAACCTGAACCAGCACCACACCATCAACCGCGAGCAACTCAGCGTACGCGAGCACATGAGCATCGTGCTGCGCGCCCTGCAAGGCCGAAAATTCGTCGAATTCCATGAATTGTTCGATGTCACGCGCGGCCAGCCGGTGCTGGTGGTGACCTTCATCGCCATGCTCGAATTGGCGCGCGAATGCCTGCTGGAAATCACCCAGGCCGAAGCCTACGCACCGATCTATGTGCGACTGGCCTATCAGGCGGTTTGACGGCGAACAACCCCTTTTCCCTTGATCCGACGCATCATTGCGTCCGCAGACACGCGAGACCCTGACCATGTCCACAGCCTCCATCCAAGCCGCGCCTATTCATCTCGTCCGCCCGACCACAGCGGCCGCTGCTTCGCATCCCCCCGCGCAGCGCTGGCAGATCGAGGAGATCGAGGCGCTGTTTGCATTGCCGTTCACCGAGCTGCTCTACCAGGCGCAGACGGTGCACCGAGCGAACTTCGACCCGGCCGAGGTCCAGTTGTCGACGCTGCTGTCGATCAAGACCGGTGGTTGCGCTGAAAACTGTTCGTACTGCCCGCAGTCAGCGTCTTTCGCCACTGGCGTCGAGGCGACGGCATTGATGAAAGTCGACGAAGTGTTGGCCGCCGCACGTCAGGCGCAGGCTGCTGGCGCCACTCGCTTTTGCATGGGGGCGGCTTGGCGTGGACCGAAGGATCGCGACATCGAGAAGGTCGCGCAGCTGATCAGCGCAGTGAAGGGCCTGGGCCTGGAAACCTGCGCAACGCTGGGCATGCTGGGCGATGGCCACGCGGAAGCCCTGCGCGACGCTGGCCTGGATTACTACAACCACAACATTGACACCGCGCCGGACAAGTACGCCGACATCGTGCAGACGCGCCAGTTCGAAGACCGCATCGACACACTGCAGCGCGTGCGTGGCGCGGGTGTGAAGGTCTGCTGCGGCGGCATCGTAGGCATGGGCGAGTCGCGTACTCAGCGCGCTGCGCTGATTGCCGAACTGGCGAACATGGAGCCTTACCCCGAATCGGTGCCCATCAACCACTTGGTGCCGGTCGCCGGAACGCCGCTGGCGGAACAGGCGCCGCTCGACCCGTTCGAGTTCGTGCGCACGATCGCCGCGGCTCGGATCACCATGCCGCGCACTCGCGTGCGGCTATCGGCCGGTCGCCAGGCCCTGGGCGATGCGGTGCAGGCGCTGTGCTTCGCGGCCGGTGCCAATTCCATCTTCTACGGCGACAAGCTGCTGGTGACCGGCAATCCGGATGTCACGGCCGATCAGGCTTTGCTGGAAACGCTGGGCATGAGAGCGGCTTGACCGCACCGTGATGAGCGTGCATCCGTCTCCTGACTCGACACCGGCTGGACGCAAGCCGATCACGCTGCACCGGCTGCGCGAGATGCACGCGGCCGGTGAGCCGATCAGCGTGTTGACCTGCTATGACGCCGCGTTCGCCCGCGTGCTTGATCACGCCGGCGTCGACTGCCTGCTGATCGGCGATTCGCTCGGCATGGTGCTCCAAGGCCTGACCAGCACAGTACCGGTCACTTTGGCTGACATGGCCTATCACGTGCGCTGTGTCGCGCAGGGCAACCGCAGCGCATGGATCATCGGCGACTTGCCATTCGGCAGCTACCAGCAGTCTCAGGCGCAGGCGATGGAAAGTGCCACCGTGCTGATGCAGGCGGGGGCACACATGGTCAAGCTGGAGGGCGGCGGGTGGACGGCTGACACGGTGCACTTCCTCACGCAGCGCGGCATCCCGGTCTGCGCGCACCTGGGGCTGACGCCGCAATCGGTGCACGCTCTGGGCGGCTACCGCATCCAGGGGCGCGATGACGAATCGGCAGCCACACTGCGATTGAACGCACAGCAGCTGGCCGACGCCGGGGCTGCGATGCTGGTGCTGGAGCTGATGCCGTCCGCCGTCGGTGCGGCCATCACCGCGAGCCTGCCCATCCCGACCATCGGCATCGGCGCCGGCTCTGACTGTTCTGGCCAGGTGCTGGTGCTGCACGACATGCTGGGCCTGGGCCACGGCAAGCAGCCGCGCTTCGTGCGTGACTTCATGCAGGGCTCGCCATCGGTCGAGGCAGCGATCAGGACTTATGTCGCCGATGTGAAGGCACGCCGCTTTCCCGATCCTGCGCTGCACGGATATTGACCATGCTGGTCGTGCACACCATCGCCGCGCTGAGAGCCGCCCTGCCGGTACCGGGCACCTGCGCGTTTGTCCCGACGATGGGCAATCTGCACGACGGACACCTGGCGCTGGTGCGGCAGGCAGCGTCGCACGGTCTGCCAGTCGTCGTCA
>CANHOE010000169.1 GCA_947462175.1 Burkholderiales bacterium
GGCAACTCCTGCAGGCAGAAGCTCAGCGCGACCAGCGCGGTCGGCAGGTGATACAGCATCACCCACAGCCCGGGCTTCTCGCCGAAATCGATGCGCGGGAAAAGCAGCACCGCGATGATCAGGCCGACCGGGGTGAGGATCGGGATCGCGCGACGCAGCGCCGCCCACCAGCGCGCGCGCAGATGCTGCGCATGGAACCGACCCGGCGGTTCGGCCAGGGCCTGCGCCAGATGTTGCGCCGCGCGAGCTGCTGCCTGCTCGGCGAGTCGGGTGCGTCGCGCAGCCCCGCCACGCAGCCGGAGCTTGCTTTCCCAGATGTCCTTCTTGCAGACCAGCCTCGTCCAGTCCCAGCCGATCACGGCCAGCAGGTCGTCCGGTAGCTCCAGTGCGCTGCCGTCGTTGGCAGGCGTCGGTTGGATGGCGATGTCGGCCGAGACGCCGCGTGCCGCGGGCACGTTGATTGTCAGCGTGAGATCGGCCAGACGCACGACGGCGCGGGTGAGCACCCGCGGCAAGTCCGTCTGGTCGTCGGCCGAGGCGGTCGGGTCAGTCGGTGCCGTGTAGCTGCGCGCCACCAGATAACCCGCGCCGGCGCTGAACTGCTGGTGGGGCGCAACCGCTTCGATGCGCGCCAGCAGGGCAGAAGGCTGGCGCCCACTGGTCTGCAGCGTGGCGGACTGACCATCGGCTGCGGTCAAGGTGCGCGTCAGGTCGAAGTTGCCCGAGCGGTAACTGTCGAGTTGCAGGGTTTCGCGCAGAGCGGGTAGCCCTGCGCCGCTTGCAGCATGTTCGATCGGTTTGAACAGCAAGCGTCGATTGAGCCGGTCGCTCGCGGCGAGATCGACCTGCCGGTTGCGACGAGTGAAAGGCTCGACGATGCCGAGGATGTCGTGGTGGCTCAGCGGGCTCGCTGCGATCGCCATCTGCGGCTCACAAGACGCGGCCTGGGTTCATCGTGCCACGCGGGTCGAGTGCGACCTTGATGGCGTGCATCAGTTGTCTCGCCACGGGCGACTGGGTCTGCGCCAGCATGTCCCGCTTGAGCGCGCCGATGCCATGTTCGGCCGAGATCGATCCGCCATGGGCCCGCACCGCGTCAAACACCACGGCATTCACGGCCACCTCATGGTCGGCCAGGAAATCCGCGGCCGACACGCCCAGAGGCGCCTGCATGTTGTAGTGCAGGTTGCCGTCACCGAGGTGCCCGAAGTTGACGATGCGGATGCCGGGCCACGCTGTGCTCAGGACGGCGTCGGTTTCGTGCACGAATGTGGCAATGCTCGACACCGGCAGCGCGATGTCGTGCTTGATGTTCAGCCCCTCCTCGGCCTGCGCCAGCGGAATGCCCTCGCGCAGGCGCCACATCGCTGCGCTCTGTTCCAGGCTGGCTGCCACGACGGCATCGCTGATGCAGCCTTCGTGCAGTGCGGCTTCGAGCAGCGACTCGAACACGGTCTGAGCATGGGCCTCGCTTTCGGTGTCCGACTGTTCGAGCAGTACGGTCCACGGCCCTGGCGGCAGCGGTTGAGGCCACTGCGGGAAACGGGTGCGCACCAGGTCCAGCGCGTGGCCGTTCATCACCTCGAAGCCGGTCAGGCCGGCGCCGAGCCGCGTGCGGGCGAGCGTCAACAACTGCACGGCGGCCTGGAGTGTTGGCGCCGCCGCCATCGCGGTGCAGATGGCTGCAGGCTGCGGCACCAGCTTCAGTGTCGCGCCAGTGATCACGCCCAGCGTGCCTTCGCTGCCAATGAAGAGGTCGCGCAGGTCGTAGCCGGTGTTGTCCTTGCGCAGACCGGTCAGGCCATTCCAGACATCGCCCGTTGCAGTGACAACCTCCAGACCCAGGCACAGCTCGCGGGCCGTGCCGTAGCGCAGCACCTGAGTCCCGCCTGCGTTGGTGGCGAGCGTGCCGCCGATGCTCGCGCTGCCTTCTGCTGCCAGGCTGAGTGGGTACAGCAGGCCGCGCGCGGATGCAGCCTGTTGCACTTGCTGCAGCACGCAACCGGCGTCCACCGTGATCGTCAGGTTGTCGGTGTCTATGGCGCGGATGTTCGCGAGCCGTGCCAGGCTCAGCAGCACCTGAGTGCCGCTGCCATCGGGCACCGAGCCGCCGACCAGGCCGGTGTTGCCGCCTTGCGGCACCAGGCTCGCACCGTGCCGCACGCAAGCCCGCACGACGCCTGCCACCTGGGCGGTGTCGGCCGGTCGCACGACGGCGAGCGCACGGCCCCGGTAGCGACGGCGCCAGTCGATTTCCCAGGCCGACAGATCGCCGTCGATCAGCACCTGGTCGGTACCGAGGGCAGCGCGCAGATCGTCGAGCAGGGTCATGGCGAAGCGCGGCGCTTCGGGCCGTCAGGCGTCAGTGGGCGGCGGTGTCCGCGTTGGCCGCCGCCAGGGCGTGTGCCCGGTACAGTCGCCAGCGCACATGCACCGCGCAGGCGGCGAACAGCATCACGCACAGCACCACCTCAATACCGGCCAGCCAGGCACTGATGCCACGGTCGCCCGAGGCACGAATCACGCCTTCGATGAAGTACAGCCAGATCATCAGGCTGACCCAGCGGTAGGTGTACATGCGGTTCTTCAACAGCCCGACCAGCGGCACCGCCAGCGGCAGCACCTTCAGCGCCAGCGTGCGGTTGCCGGTCGGCGCGAGCACCAGCTCCCACGCGAGACCCAGCACGATCAGGCCGAGCAGGCTGCCCACCGCGACGGCGCGGCTCCATGCGACGACGGGAGGCAGTGCCGATGCTGGCGCATCGATGTTGGAGGAGAGCGGTGGGGTGGTGGACATACTCATCGATGGCATCATAGCCATCGATGGAGTTCCCACGGACGCACAAGGCCACGGTCGCCGAGACTTGGCGCCAGCAGGCGGCGATCTGGCTGGTGACGCTACAGACTTGGCCGTGGATGGACACCGTCCGCACATTGCGCCAGCGCTTTCGCGAAGACTGCCTCGGCCTGACTGCCGGCAGCCTCACTTTCACCACGCTGATTTCGCTGGTACCGCTGCTCACCGTGATGCTGGCGGTGTTCTCGGCTTTCCCGATGTTCTCGAACTTCCAGGGCGCGCTGGAAAAGTACTTCCTGCAGGCGCTGGTGCCCGAGGGCATCGCCCGGCCTGTGCTGGGCGCATTGACGCAGTTCGCGGGCAAGGCCAAGCGCCTGGGCGCCGTCGGCCTGATCGTGCTGGTGGTGACGGCGATCGCGCTGATGCTGACCATCGACCGCACGCTGAATGCGATCTGGCGCGTGCGCTCGTCGCGACCGATGGCGCAGCGGGTGCTGGTTTATTGGGCCGCGGCGACCTTGGGCCCTCTGCTGCTGGGTGTCAGCCTCAGCGTCACCTCATATGCGATCTCGGCGTCGCGCGGCTTTGTCAGCGTGCTGCCTGGCGGCGTCAGCCTGCTGCTTCTTACGGTGGAGTTCGCCCTGCAAGCGCTGGGCATGGCGGCACTCTTCTACTACGTGCCGAACACCCGGGTGCAGTGGCGCCATGCGCTGGCGGGCGGCGTGTTCGTGGCGATCGGGTTCGAGCTGGCCAAGGAGGCCTTGGGCTGGTACCTGCGGCAGGTGCCAACTTACTCGACCATTTACGGCGCCTTCGCGACGGTGCCGATCTTCCTGATCTGGATCTACCTCGGCTGGGTGATCGTGCTGCTCGGCGCGGTGATTGCTGCCTACGCCCCAACGCTGCAGGCCCGCGTCGTCCAGCGCGGCCATGTGCCGGGTTACCGGTTCGAACTGGCGGTCTCGGTGCTGCGCAGTCTGGCGAAGGCACGCCAGGGCGGAGAGCGTGGCCTGTCAGCGCTGCAGATCGCGAAGGCGCTGAACGCCGATCCGCTGCAGGTTGAACCGGCATTGCATGCGCTGGTCGCCATCGACTGGGTGGGCCGCCTCGACGAGGCTGGCGGATTCCGGTACGTGCTGCTGTGCGATCCGGACACCACTGCTGCCCGCGCGTTGCTGGCCACGACCTTGCTCGATCCGTCGCCGCAGCTGGCTGCGTTCTGGCAGCGGGCGAACCTTGATCGGCTGACGCTGGGGGATCTGATTGCGCCCTGACCTCGTCGATTGACGAGGCCGCAAGACGCCTCGACTCAGGCGGTTGCGACAATGTTCCCGGGCCCGGTTTGGGTCTATATTGACCTCATCCACTTTGCCTGCGTTGAGGAGACTCCCATGAAGGTCACCCACATCCTGAGTGCCAAGGGCAACACGCTGTACACCGTCGGTTCCGATACGCCCCTGTCGCAAGCCCTGCAGACGATGGCCGAGAAGGACATCGGTTCGCTCGTCGTCATGGACCACGGCGAACTCGTCGGCATGCTGACCTTTCGAGAGGTGATTCAGGCCGTCGTTCGCAACGGCGGCACGGTCGGCTCGCTGATCGTTCATTCCGTGATGGACGACTGCCCGCTCACCTGCACGCCAGACACCGAGATGGACGAGGTGCGTCGCATGATGCTTGGTCACCATGCCCGCTACATGCCGGTGATGACGCAGCGCACGTTGATGGGCGTGATCTCGTTCTACGACGTCGCCAAGGCCGTGGTCGATTCGCAGGACTTCGAGAACCGCATGCTGAAGGCGTACATCCGCGACTGGCCAGTCGAAGGGCCAGCGAAGGAGTCCGCGGAAGCGTCCGGTCAGTCCACGGGCTGAGACAGGCCTCGGTCTGGTGTCTCCGCGCGGTCGGCGCACCGGCCAAGCGCACCGGCGCGACATGCTCGCGGCCCGCTTCGGGCGTGAGCAAGCTGGCTTGATTGCTATGCTCGGCGTTTGGCCTGATGCGGCTGAGCCGCAGCGGCAGGGCCGACTTACCACCTCGCACACCTCGAAAGCCCGTCGCCATGTCCGGCAGTACCCTCGGCCACCTGTTCTGCGTCACCAACTTCGGTGAGTCTCACGGCCCCGCCATCGGCTGCGTGATCGATGGTTGCCCGCCCGGCATGACGCTGAGCGAAGCCGACATTCAACCCGAGCTCGACCGCCGCCGCCCCGGCACCAGCCGCCACGTGACGCAGCGCAACGAGCCGGATGCGGTCGAGATCTTGTCCGGTGTTTACGAAGGCAAGACCACCGGCACGCCGATCTGTCTGCTGATCCGCAACACCGACCAGCGTAGCAAGGACTACGGCAACATCCTCCAGACCTTCCGCCCCGGCCACGCCGACTACACCTACTGGCACAAGTACGGCCTGCGCGACCCGCGCGGTGGTGGCCGCAGCTCGGCGCGGCTCACTGCGCCGATGGTCGGTGCTGGCGCGGTGGCAAAAAAGTGGCTGCGCGAGCACCACGGCGTGAGCTTTTCCGGGCACATGTCGCAGCTGGGCGAGCTCGCCATCCCGTTCGAATCGCTTGAGCACGTGCCGAACAATCCGTTTTTCGCTGCCAATGTCAGCGATATCCCGCGACTTGAGGCCTATATGGACGATCTTCGCAAGGCCGGTGACTCCTGCGGCGCGCGCATCGAGGTGGTCGCGCGCGGCGTTCCCGTGGGCTGGGGCGAGCCGTTGTTCGACAAGCTCGACGCCGATATCGCCCACGCGATGATGGGCATCAATGCAGTCAAGGGCGTCGAGATCGGCGCTGGTTTCGCCATCGTCAGCCAACGCGGCACCACCCACGGCGACGAGCTGACCCCTTCGGGCTTTCGTGGCAACAACGCCGGTGGCGTGCTCGGGGGCATCTCCACCGGACAGGACATCACCGTGTCCATCGCGATCAAGCCGACCAGTTCGATCCGCAGCCCTCGCCAGTCCATCGATCTCGACGGCCAGCCAGCGACGGTGGAAACCTTCGGCCGCCACGACCCCTGCGTCGGTATCCGGGCGACCCCGATTGCCGAGGCCATGCTGGCGCTGGTGCTGATGGACCACGCACTGCGCCACCGCGCCCAGTGTGGTGAGGTGCAGGTGGCAGCGGCCCCCATCGCCGCGCGGCATCCAGGCGACTGAAACCGCAGAAAGCGCCATTTGGTTGGAAAAACACATCGACTGCTCTTCAGTCGGTACAGCGTTGTCCGAAAAGCTGACAACGGCAGGCGGTTTGATGCCGTGTCCGGTTGATCCGGATCCGATGTACCCACGGAGCCATTGATGAACACTGCTGCCGCGAATGCACGCCCCCATCTGAATCGTGACCGCGCGCCGAGTCGCCCGCCTTCGGCGCCCGGA
>CANHOE010000170.1 GCA_947462175.1 Burkholderiales bacterium
AATCGGTCGCTGCGTCGGCAAGCAGTCAGGGCGTCGAGCTGGTGCTGCCCATCCCCTCGCGCGAGGTCGACGCGCTGATCCATGCCGGTCGATTCGAGCAAGCCACCGAGGCCATCTACCGCGCAGTGCACCTGAGCTACACGCAGGATGGCATCAAGCACCGCGCTCTTTACTACCCCGAGTTCGATCGACAGGTGATGAGTTTGGCGAAGGCGCTGGGCGCCGAGCCTGGTCAGAAGCGGAAAGGGCTGCCCGGTGTGCCGATGCTCATCGCCACCGAGCTCTATGACCTGGGTGGCCACAGCCGCGTTCTGGAAGAGGTGTCGCGCGAAATGGCGCAGCCAGTACTCGTGCTGACAGATTTGTTTGGCAATTACCACCGCAACCCAGCGCTGGTGGAGCAAGTGAAACAACGATTTGCCCACACGCAGGTAATCGTGCTGCCTGATGTTCCCTTGTGGGAGAAGTGCCGCATGCTGCGAACACTCGACCTGCACCTGGTACCCCGCAGCACCCTTTACTTCGGTCACCATCAGGATCCAATCCCGTTCATCGGCACGCTGGCGCAAACGGGCCGACGCCGCCTGTTTGTCCACCATGGTGACCACAACCCGAGTCTGGGTTGCACCCTGCCCGCCGTGCAACACGTCGATCTGATCGTGAGCCTTCAGACGCTTTGTTCAGATCATCTGGGCACGCCGGCGAAGCGGCTGCCGCTGTACATCGCCGACCGGGGCGCCAAGAGTTTTCCGGCTGTCTGCGGCTTGGACTATTCGGTCGTGACCTCGGGGCATCCGGCGAAATTCGCTCGCCACGGCGCCGTGGCGCTTCAGGAGATGGTGACGGCAGCCCTGGCCACGGTGCGGGGACGCTTCTTCCACATCGGCCCGATAGACGAGGCGTGGGTGGCCGAGATCCGCGCGCACCTTGGAAGACGAGGCCTCGATACCTCACGCTTTGTTCCGCTTGGCTTGGTGCCCTCGGTCTGGGACACGCTGAAGGAACTCGATGCGGCGGTCTACATCGGATCTGCCCCCGTGTCCGGCGGACGCGCGGCGATCGAGGCGCAGGGCTGCGGCTACCCGGTCCTGTGCTTCAACGGCTTTGCGCCAGGCTCGCTGCTGGCCGACTACTCGTCGTATGCCGACACTGCTCTCGGGTGGTCCGACCCGCAACAACTCGCCCTGTTGCTGACCCGGATTGGCGATCAGCACGCGGCACTGAGTCGACAGGCGCGCGCCTTCTACGACGCTGAGTTCTCTCGCACCCGGTTCCGCAAGGTGCTCAAGGGATTGCTCGGCCACTGAAGTAGAGGGGTGCAAGCCGCCCTTTACCGGCGATAGCAACCCGGCCATTGCGACAGACTGAACGCCATGTTCTGTGCCGAAACATTGTCCGCCTGCGCTGTGCACCCTCAGCACCACGAGGCGCAAGCCTCGCCCAGGAGAGTCAGCGACTACCGTCCTGAACACGCCGCCGCGTGGGACGCCTTCGTGCGCAACGCGCGCAATGGCGTGTTCCTGTTCGAGCGCGACTATCTCGGTTACCACGCTGACAGATTCAAGGACGCGTCACTGATGTTGTGGCGCGGCGACGAACTGCGTGCGGTGCTTCCTGCGCATCTCGTGGGCCGCGACGTCGTGTCGCACGGCGGCCTCAGCTTTGGTGGTCTGGTGCTGCATCCCGGCACCGGAGCGCAGGAGACCTTGACGCTGAGCGAGCAGATGATCGATGCCTTGCGCGAGCGGGGTGCCCGTCGACTGACCTATAAGCCGGTGCCGCACATTTTTCATCGCCAACCCACCGAGGACGATCTCTACGCACTCCATCGCCTCGGTGCCCGCGCCGTGCGCATTGACCTCTCGACCACGATCGATCTGGCTCGTCGGCCTGCCTTCGCCAAGGGAAGACGCCATGCGTTGTCGAAGGCACGTCGCGCTGGCATCGCGGTGCGCAGCAGCAACGAACTGGGTGCCTACTGGGCGCTGCTCAGTTCAGTGCTGGGTGACCGCCACGGCGCGGAACCAACGCACACCCTCTCAGAGATAACGCTGCTCGCGCAGCGCTTCGCGCAGATCCGATTCTTTGGCGCCTATGCAGGTGACGCCTTGCTCGCCGGCGCCGTGGTCTACCGCTACGACGGCGTGCTGCATACGCAATATCTGGCGGCCTCGGCGGCAGGTCGAGAGACCGGCGCGCTGGATGCGGTGATCGCCCACCTCATCGACGAGGCCGGCCCCGGCTGTCGATGGCTCAGCTTCGGCATCTCCACCACCGACCAGGGCCGAGACCTGAATGTCGGACTGGTGGCCCAAAAAGAAATGTTCGGCGGCCGGAGCACGGTCCTGCAGACGCTGGAGCTGGAGTTCTGAATGGGTGCCATGCGCGACATCGATGCCTACCAGCGCGCTTACGCAGCCAGCGATTTCGAACCGGTACAGGCTCGGATGCGGCGCCGCATGCTGCTCACGCTTCTCGCCCGCTGGCAACCCCGGCGCGTGCTGGAAGTCGGGTGCGGGAACGAAGCCCTGTTCACCGATTACCTTCCCTTTGAGCGCTTCTGCGTTGTCGAGCCCGGTGCCGCATTTGCTGCGCAGGCACGCGATCAGGCCGGTGATGATCCCCGCATCCGAGTTGTCCAATGCTTCATGGAGGATGGCGCCGAGCAGTTGGCAGTTGAGTCCTTTGATTGCATCCTGCTCAGCGGCTTGCTGCACGAGGTGCCCGATTCATCATCATTGCTGGCGGCTGTGCGGTCACTGTGCAGCGCCAATACGCAAGTCCATGTGAACGTGCCGAATGCGCGCTCACTGCACAGGCTGCTCGCGCTGGAAATGGGACTGATCAGCGACTTGCGCCAGTTGTCGGACAACCAGCGTGACCTGCAACAGCCACGCACCTTCGACGGCCATGGCCTGAGCGCCCTGTGCGCCGACAACGGCTTCGAGGTGATTGAGCGAGGCTCGTACTTCATCAAGCCCTACACCCATCGCCAGATGGCGCAGCTGCAAGACATCGGCCTTCTTGACGAACGGATGCTCGACGGTCTGTACGGCTTGGCACGTCACCTGCCCGACATGGGGTCGGAAATTTTTGTCAACCTGCGGCGCGCGCCGCTGGCCAAGGAGGTCTGATGGCACAGCGCAATCCTCCGGAGGTACCGCTGACCCTGGTCGGCAACTCGCTGGCCGTCCTGGTCGCAGCCACTGAGCGAGCACAACACGGTCTGCCCACCGTGGTTGTCAACCCCGGCGGACCTTGGGGCGGTTACTTCGGTGGCATTCAAGCGGACGGACGCCGCTGGGACGCGGGCATGGTGATGTACGAATTCACCTCGTTTCGCCAACCCGCGACGCCGCCCGCGCTGAGCAGCTACGACCCGCTGCGCCGCAACGACATCGGCCGGTTCTGCGGGGTCGTGCGCGATCACATTGACGGTCTGCAAGCCACACGCGCCATCGAGCCACCACAGATGTGGCTCCAAGGCCGGTTATTGCCCGACATGCTGCTCGCCAATGGTCTGGCGGCACTGCCTGAACTGAGCTGCGCGCCGGCTGTGCTGGCGGAGCTGCGACAGCACGTGGGAACCGCCCGCCTTTCGCCATGGCATGCCAGCCGCAAGAGCGCATGGCTGACCGATGGTCGGCGCTCTCCGGGCGACAACGGGCTGCTGGATTGCGACAGCGTGTCCCGCATGAACCACGGCGCGGTGCTGCACAACGCGGTGTTCGCACCCTTCGCCCATCAAGTGCTGGGGCGGGATGCCAGTCACTTGGCGGCCCTGTACCACCGCATCCCCTGGTTGCCCCTTTATTGGCCGGAGACGCTGCTCTCCTGGCTGGAGGGGCAAGCGCAGACATTGCCGGCCACCGTGTTCAGTTACCCACACCATGGAAGCGTGGCCGACCTGTGTGCGCTGCTGGCAGCGCAGATGCAGGCTTCACCCTTGGTGACCGTCCATCAGGACAAGTTGCTGGCCGTCGGACGCCAGGCAAGGGCATTCGCGCTCCAACTCGAACGCGACGGTTGTATCCACACGGCTCGGCTGGGCTGGGGTCAGACGCCCTGCCAGGGCCTGCTGGCCAGCGGCATCGCTGCTGCACCGCCCCCTGAGCAGCGGCTGCCCCTGCTACTGGCCTTGATTCGAATCCCGCGCAAGGCTCTGCGGTGCGAGTTCAGCGTTCTGCACATCGCCGACAGCGCCAGTGGCGCCTACCGGATCAACAACATCAGCCTCTGCGCCGGTGAAACAGAGGGCGACAGCGTGCGCCTCGTCTTGGAAGCCAACCCCACGCGCTTTGCCGCGCGTCATGGCGCGCTCATCGACGACGCGGCGATCGGCCGCGCCGTCATTCGTGATCTCGCCGGACTCGGCCTGATCGAAGGCGAACAGACGCCCGAGTTCATCAAGCTCCTGCGCCTGGCTGGGGCATTGCCGCTGCCGACCGTCGATGGCCTGGCCGCACAAGCCGAGCAACGCTCGCTGCTGCAGGCCCGTTGGCCGGGCGTCGAACTGTTTGCCAACAGCGCAGGCCCGTTTGCGACCTCACTGTCGGATCAGATCGTTCAGGGCCTGCTGCTGGCCCGCATTGAATCAAGCGGCCTGCCGTCGGTCGACGTAGACGCCCGCACCACCGCCTGCACTCACTGACACCGAAGGGAGGCCGCCATGGCCATCGCCGACTGCCGCATCATCGACATGCCCCGCATCCAGGACCCACGTGGCAACCTGACCTTCGTCGAGGGCGGGCAACAGATCCCGTTCGACATCAAGCGCGTCTACTACCTGTACGACGTGCCCGGCGGATCGGAACGCGGCGGACATGCACATCTGGGTCTGCACCAGTTCGTCATTGCGATGTCGGGCAGCTTCGACATCGTCCTCGACGATGGTTTCGAGAAGAAGCGGATTCATCTCAACCGCTCGTACCTGGGCCTTTACCTGCCACCAATGACCTGGCGGGAGCTGGACAACTTCTCCTCAGGCAGCGTCTGCATGGTGCTCGCCTCCGAGCGCTACGACGAAGCCGACTACCTGCGCGACTACAGTGATTTCATGGTTCAGGTCCACGGCAACCGCCGCAAGTCCGTCCGCGAAGCAGCTTGCGCAGAACGCACAGTCGCCGAAAGTCTGATCTGATGGCCGACGCGCCGATTCCGTTCCTCGACCTGCGACGCATCAACGACCGCCACCGTTCGGCCTACGAAGCTGCGCTGTCTCGCGTGCTGGACAGCGGCAGATTGCTGCTCGGCGAAGAGACTGCCGCCTTCGAGCGCGAGTTCGCCGCTTGGTGCGGAGCCTCGGATTGTGTGGGCGTGGGCAACGGCTTCGATGCCCTGCGCCTGGTCCTGCGCGCATGGGACATCGGCGCCGGAGACGAGGTGATCGTGCCCTCGCACACCTTCATTGCGACGTGGCTGGCTGTCAGCGAAGTCGGCGCACGACCTGTGCCGGTCGAACCTGCGCCGGGCTGCTGCAACATCGATCCCGCCCGCGTCGAAGCAGCGATCACGCCTCGGACCCGGGCGATCATTGCGGTACACCTGTATGGCAGGCCTGCCCCGATGCGAGAACTCAGCGAGATCGCCAGACGTCACGGCCTGAAGCTGCTGGAAGACGCTGCACAGGCCCATGGCGCGCGGCTCGGCGACCAGCCCTGTGGCAGTCTCGGCGATGCTGCAGCGTTCAGCTTCTATCCGGGCAAGAATCTGGGCGCGCTGGGCGATGGAGGAGCCGTCACCACCAATGACCCGGCCCTCGCCGACCGACTCCGAAGGCTCGCGAACTATGGCTCGAGCGTCAAGTACCACCATGAGCTTGCCGGCGTCAATTCGCGCCTGGATGAGTTGCAGGCCGCCTTTCTGCGTGAGCGCCTGCGAGCCCTCGACGGCGACAATGCGCATCGCCGCCGTGTGGCGCGCGCCTACCTGACTGGCTTGGCCGCACTGCCTGGCTTGGCCCTGCCAGCTGCCGACGATGCCGACCGGCTGTCGGCGTGGCACTTGTTTGTCGTGCGCCATCGTCAGCGCGATGCGCTGGCCGAACGGCTGGCAGCGCGCGG